>NZ_LDJP01000015.1 GCF_001431505.1 Stenotrophomonas daejeonensis | reverse complement strand
TTTTATTGAGTGCGCGACCATCGATATCTACACACTGCAGATCGTCGGCAGGGTAAGAGGTGTAGAAGAGACAGGTCCGCAGGAGCGACGCGAGTCGCGACCGAGGCTTCACCGGGAAAGCTCGGTCGCGACTCGCGTCGCTCCTGCAGTGATTCATGCGGACAACAAAAAACCGCCGGGAGCGGTTTTTGACATCGCTTGTCGATGGCCCGGAGGGTTGCCGCCATGGACGGCGGCAACAAAAAACCCCGCGGATGCGGGGTGTTTTGATTCGCGGACTTGAGTTGGCGCTCCCTAGGGGACTCGAACCCCTGTTTTAGCCTTGAGAGGGCCACGTCCTAACCACTAGACGAAGGGAGCGTTTTGTCGCTGTCCGGCGAGCGCGCTAGTATAGGCGCCTGTTTGCCGTTCGGCAATCCCGTATCACCAACCGGAATCGCCACCATCAACTCCCCAGTTGCAACGCCATTCACCTTGCGCGTCATTCCGCGCGACCAGCACACCATTTCGCGCAAGGACATCAGCCCGAACGCGCTGCGCGTGCTCTACCGCCTGCGCGAAGCCGGTTTCGGTGCCTACCTGGTCGGCGGCGCGGTGCGCGACCTGCTGGTGGGCGGGCGGCCCAAGGATTTCGACGTGGCCACCGACGCCACGCCCGAACAGGTCAAGCAGCTGTTCCGCAACTGCCGGCTGATCGGCCGCCGCTTCCGGCTGGCGCACGTGGTGTTCGGCCGCGAGATCATCGAGGTCGCCACCTTCCGCGCCAACAGCGACGACGGCAGCGGCGACCGCGAGGTCGAGAACGGCATGCTGGTGCGCGACAACGTCTACGGCAGCATCGAGGACGACGCGGTGCGCCGCGATTTCAGCTGCAACGCCCTGTACTACGCGATCGAGGACTTCTCGGTGCGCGACTACACCGGCGGCTTCGAGGACGTGCTGGCACGGCGCATGAAGCTGATCGGCGACCCCGAGCAGCGCTACCGCGAGGACCCGGTGCGCATGCTGCGCGCGGTGCGGCTGGCGGCCAAACTGAAGTTCGACATCGAGCCGGCCACCGCCGCGCCGATCCCGCGGCTGGCCGGGTTGCTCGACGAAGCGGCGCCGGCGCGGCTGTTCGAGGAAGTACTCAAGCTGTTCCTGTCCGGCCACGGCGTGGCCAGCTTCGAGGGGCTGGAGCGGCATGGCCTGCTGCCGGCGCTGTTCCCGGAGAGCGCGGCGGCGTTGAAGAGCAACCGCAGCGGCGCCCTGCGCCGGTTCGTGGTCGAAGGCCTGCGCAGCACCGATGCGCGCGTGGCCAACGACGAACCGGTATCGCCGGCGTTCCTGTTCGCGCTGCTGCTGTGGCCGGCGTTCTGCCGTGCGCTGATCGCGCTGCAACGGCAGGGCCTGGCGCCGGAGGAGGCGCAGCGCCGCGCCGCCGACCGGGTCACGCTGCACCAGCTCACCACCATTGCGCTGCCGCGCCGGTTCTCGCTGCCGATGCAGGAAATCTGGCTGCTGCAGTCTCGCTTCGCCTCGCGCCAGCGCAAGCGCGTGCTGCGCACGCTGACCCATCCGCGCTTCCGTGCCGCGTTCGACTTCCTCGTATTGCGCCAGGTGGCCTCCAGCGAGCACGAGGCCGACATCGCGTTCTGGCGCGAGGCGCAGCAGCAGTCCGGCCACGAACTGGAATCGGCGCTGGACGCGGCGCATGCCGAAGGCATGGAGGATGAAGCCCCCCGGCGGCGTCGCCGTCGCCGCCGGCGCAGCGGCACCGCCGCGGGCGAATGAAGCGCATGGTCGTGGCCTGCATCGGGCTGGGGGCCAACCTCGGCGATGCGCCGGCCACCGTGCGCGCGGCGATGCAGGCGCTGGCACGGCTGCCCGATTGCCGCCTGCTGGCCGCCTCGCGGCTGTACCGCACGCCGGCCTGGGGCAACGAGGACCAACCGGACTTCATCAATGCCGCGGTGGCGCTGGAAACCGGACTGCCGGCGCCAACCCTGCTCGAACACCTGCTGCGGACCGAACAGGACTTCGGCCGCGTGCGCCTGCCCGACGAGCGCTGGGGGCCGAGGACGCTCGACCTCGACCTGCTGCTGTATGGCGAACAGGTCATCGACCTGCCACAGCTGAAAGTACCGCACCTGCACCTGCACGAGCGTGCCTTCGCCTTGCTGCCGCTGGCCGAGGTCGCGCCGGAAGCGGTGATTCCCGGCCGTGGAACGGTGCGTGGCGCACTGGCGGCGATGAAAACCTGCGGCATCGAGCCGATAGGCGGATAATGCGCGGCTCATCACCGAGCGTCGTTTTCTCATGAGCACCCATGCAGACAGCAAACCCTGGACCGTCCCGGCCCTGGCCGAGGCCAAGCGCGACGGCCGCAAGCTGGTGATGCTGACCGCCTACGACGCGGGCTTTGCCCGCGCCTTCGACGCCAACGGCGTCGACCTGATCCTGATCGGCGATTCGCTGGGCATGGTGGTGCAGGGGCACGATTCCACGCTGCCGGTCACCGTGGCCGACATCGCCTACCACACTGCCGCGGTGGCGCGGGTGCTGCAGCGTGCGCTGCTGGTGGCCGACCTGCCGTTCGGCGCCGACGCCACCCCCGAACGCGCGTTCGAGGCCTCGCTGCGACTGCTGCAGGCCGGCGCGGAGATGGTCAAGATCGAAGGTGCCGGCTTCAAGCTGGACGTGATCCGCCATCTGGTCGAGCGCGAGATCCCGGTCTGCTCGCACCTGGGCCTGACCCCGCAGTCGGTGCTGACGCTGGGTGGCTTCAAGGTGCAGGGCCGTGGCGAAGCGGCCGAACGCCTGCGCGCCGATGCCCGCGCGGTAGTCGAAGCGGGCGCGTCGCTGCTGGTGCTCGAATGCGTGCCGTCGCCGCTGGCCGCGCAGGTCACCGCCGACATTCCGGTGCCGACCATCGGCATCGGCGCCGGCGCCGGCTGCGACGGCCAGGTGCTGGTGATGCACGATTTCCTCGGCCTCGACAGCGGCCACCGCCGGCCCAAGTTCGTCAAGGATTTCCTTGCCGAGGGCGGCTCGGTGGCCGGCGCCGTGCGCGCCTACGCCGACGCCGTGCGCGCCGGCACCTTCCCCGACGCGGAGCATGCGTACGCATCATGATCGAGACCGTCACCGAACTTTCCCGGCTGCGCGCCATCGTCGCCGGCTGGAAGCGCGAGGGCCTGCGCGTGGGCTTCGTGCCGACGATGGGCAACCTGCATGCCGGCCACTATTCGCTGGTGACCCTGGCGCGGCGCCACGCTGACCGCGTGGTGTCCAGCGTGTTCGTCAACCCGACCCAGTTCGGCCCGAACGAGGACTTCACCCGCTACCCGCGCACGCCCGAGGCCGACACCACCGGCCTGGAGCAGGCCGGCTGCGACGTGCTGTGGCTGCCCACGGTCGAATCCATGTACCCGTTTGGCGTCGAGCTGGCCGCCAATGTCCACGTACCGGGCGTGAGCGCGCTGCTGGAAGGGGCGCATCGTCCCGGCCACTTCGACGGCGTGTGCACCGTGGTCACGCGCCTGTTCAACCAGGTGCAGCCGGACATGGCCGCGTTCGGGCGCAAGGATTACCAGCAGCTGGCGGTGATCCGGCAGATGGTGGCCGACCTGGCGTTCCCGATCGAGATCGTCGGCGGCGAGATCGTGCGCGAGGGCGACGGCCTGGCGATGAGTTCGCGCAACCAGTACCTCACCGCCGAAACCCGCCCGCAGGCGGCGACGATCCGGCGCGTGCTGCTGGGCATGCGCGATGCCAGCCTGGCGGGCACGCCACGGGCGAAGGTCGAGGCCGACGGCGTCGCGCAGCTGCAGGCGGCGGGTTTCCATGTGGACTACGCGGTGGTGCGGCTGCCGGACCTGGGCGAGCCGGGCGAGGGCGAGGCCGGCGCCCGCGTGGCGCTGGTGGCGGCCAAGCTGGGAAGCACCCGCTTGATCGACAACATCGAGTTCTGACGGCGGCGGGTTCCGCGGGACAGGGGGCTCCGCTCCGCAGGCACGGGTCTTCACCTTGTCCTGCCGCACCCCGGAAACGACATGCGATGGCGCCCTCGTGGCGCCATTTTGCTGCCCATCCGGATTGGCCGGTCGCCCATGTTGCAGTGCAAGCAAAGCCCCGCACGGGTGCTAGACTGCGTACTTTCATCACGCAGTATCGGCACCGTCATGCAACTCACCCTGCTCAAGACCAAGATCCACCGCGCCACCGTCACCCATTCGGAGCTGAACTACGAAGGCTCCATCGCGATCGATGGCGACCTGCTGGAAGCCACCGGCATCCGCGAGTTCGAGCAGGTGAACATCTGGGTGGTGACCAACGGCGCGCGTTTTTCCACCTATGCCATCCGCGCCGAAGCCGGCAGCGGCATCATCTCGCTCAACGGCGGCGCCGCGCGCCACGTGCAGGTGGGCGACGTGGTCATCATCGCCGCCTTCGCCAGCATGAGCGAAGCCGAGGCCGACGCGTTCCAGCCTAAGCTGGTCTACGTCGATGGCAACAACCGCATCACCCACACCAACCACTCCATCCCCACACAGGCCGCATGACCACGAACAACGGATTGACCGCATTGCACGCCCACGCCCAGCGTCTGCAGGGCACGGGTATTCCCTCGCTGTTGGCCGCCGAGCCGGACCGGGTGAAAACCCTGGCGCTCAAGGTCGGTCCGTTGTACGTGAACTTCGCGCGGCAGAAATACGACCGCGCCGCGCTCGATGCGTTGTTGGAGCTGGCCGCCGCGCGCGACGTCGCCGGCGGCTTCGCGCGCCTGTTCGGCGGTGAAAAGATCAACATCACCGAAGGCCGCGCGGTACTGCACAGCGCCCTGCGCGGCGACGCCAGCCCCAAGGCGGCGGCCGAGCATGCCGAAGCGGTGGCCGTGCAGCAGCGCATGGGCAAGCTGGTCGAGGCGCTGGAAACCAGCGCCGTCACCGACATCGTCAGCGTCGGCATCGGCGGTTCCGACCTCGGCCCGCGGCTGGTCGCCGACGCGCTGCGCCCGGCCAGCGGCGCGCGCTTCCGCGTGCACTTCGTCTCCAACGTCGATGGCGCGGCGATGCAGCGCACGCTGGCCGCGCTGGACCCGGCGACCACCGCCGGCATCCTGATCTCCAAGACCTTCGGCACCCAGGAAACCCTGCTCAACGGCGCGATCCTGCGCGACTGGCTGGGTGGCAGCGAGCGCCTGTACGCGGTCAGCGCCAACCCGGAGCGCGCCGCCAAGGCGTTCGACATCGCCGCCGCGCGCGTGCTGCCGATGTGGGACTGGGTGGGCGGCCGCTATTCGCTGTGGTCGGCGGTGGGCTTCCCGATCGCATTGGCAATCGGCTTCGAGCGCTTCGGCCAACTGTTGGCCGGCGCGGCGGAAATGGACGCGCACGCGGCCAGCGCGCCGTTGCAGCGCAACCTGCCGGTGCTGCACGCGCTGACCGACATCTGGAACCGCAACGTACTCGGCTGCGCCACCCACGCGGTGATGACCTACGACCAGCGCCTGGCGCTGCTGCCGGCCTACCTGCAGCAGTTGGTAATGGAGAGTCTCGGCAAGCGGGTCAAGCTCGATGGCAGCCCGGTGGACGGCGACACCGTGCCGGTGTGGTGGGGCGGGGCGGGCACCGACGTGCAGCACAGCTTCTTCCAGGCCCTGCACCAGGGCACCAGCATCGTGCCGGCCGATTTCATCGGCTGCGTGCACAACGACGACCCGTACACCGTCAACCACCAAGCGCTGCTGGCCAACCTGCTGGCGCAGACCGAGGCATTGGCGAACGGGCAGGACAGCAGCGACCCGCACCGCCAGTACCCCGGCGGCCGCCCGAGCACGCTGATCCTGCTCGACGCGCTGACTCCGCAGGCGCTGGGCGCGCTGATCGCGATGTACGAGCACGCGGTCTACGTGCAGTCGCTGGTGTGGGGCATCAACGCCTTCGACCAGTTCGGCGTGGAACTGGGCAAGCAGCTGGCCAACCAGCTGCTGCCGGCGTTGCAGGGCGAGGCGGTGGAGATCGCCGACCCGATGACGCGCGAGGCGCTGGCGCTGCTGCGCGCCTGACCGGCGCGACGGGGGCAACGACGAACGCCGCGCAGTGATGCGCGGCGTTTTGTTTGCCCCTTCGCCGATATGCCTTGTAGAGCGGGGCTTGCCCCGCTGGGGCTTTACCGGGAATGCTTCATGCGGGGCAAGCCCCGCATCTACGGGAAGGCGGTCAGCCGCTGGAGCGCCGCGCCTCGCTCGGCGCGCGCCCGGTCCAGCGCTTGAATGCACGGCGGAATTCACGGGCGTCGTTGAAACCCAGCTGGCCGCCGATGGCGAGGATGCTCAGCTTCGGGTCGCGCAGCAGCTCCATCGCGTGGTTGGTGCGCACGCGGTCGTGGACCGCACTGAACGAGGTGCCTTCCTCGGCCAGCTGTCGGCGCAGGGTACGCTCGCTCAGGTGCAGCTCGGCGGCCATTTCGGCCATCTGCGGGTTGTCGCGCAGGCGCATGCGCAGGTGATTTTCCAGCGCGGCGGTGGTTTCGCCGCAGGCCGGCTGGGCATCGAGCTGCATGCGGCACAGGGTCAGCACCTGGTTGGAGGTCACCGGGTTGTAGCTGGCGAACGGCAGTTCCAGCCAGCAGCGTTCGATCACCATCGCGTGCCGCGGCTGGCCGAAGCGCACCTCGCAGCCGAACAGGTCGCGGTAGCGCCGCGCGTAGGGCGGCGCCGGGTAGCCCAGTTCCAGGCGCAGGGGCCGGAATTCGGGGCCGACCAGCTCGTGGATCAGCTTCAACACGCTGGAGAACAGTTCCTCGCACAGGAATGGCAGCAGGTCACAGGCTTCGTCCGGCGCGGTGGCGACCGCGGCCAGGCAGTCGGTGTCGCGCTCGGTCAGCGACATGTCCATCAGCGCGCCGCTGTTGCGCTGGTAGGCCATGCCGATGCGTACCGCTTCGCCGAAATCGGGGGCGGTCTTCATCGCCAGCCCGAGCAGGCCGAAATTGCCCAGGTTCTGCCGGTCGCCCAGCACCAGCCCCAGGCCCTCGACGGGCAGGGCGTGCAGGGCGCGGCGGATCACGGTGCTGGCCTGCCGGTAGGACATGCGGGTGTCGGGATTGCTGATTTCCGCCGGTTGCAGGCGGGTTCCGGCGAACCAGCCATCGCAGTCCACCTCCATCTCGGCGGCCAGCTGCATCAGCCCGCAGAGGATGTTGGTGGGCCGGTCGGCGACGGACAGACGATCGCCGATTGCGGTGTTCAAACGCATCCGAACTTCTCCCGATTGTCCGTTTTGCCCCCCTTTGTATGCCGCTTCCGCCCTTCGCGCAACGCATCGGCGCGCACCAGACTGCGACGCAGACTTGGCGAGCACGTACGGGAGAGAATTCATGCAACGCAGCATTTTTGTCGGCACGATCGGCGCTCTTGCGCTCCTCCTGTCCGCCTGCCAGCAGCAGTCCGCCGACGCGCCGGCACCGTCGGCGGGCGATGCCGGCTTCGCCCGGACCCTGCAGGAGCGGCTGCTGGACGCCAAGCCCGGCGACGTGATCGAGGTGCCGGAAGGCACCTTCCAGTTCGACCGCAGCCTCAGCCTGCGGGTTGACGACGTCACCCTGCGCGGGCAGGGCATGGACAAATCCATCCTCAGCTTCAAGGGGCAGAAGGCCGGCGCCGAGGGCCTGCTGGTGAACGCCAACGGCTTCACCCTGGAAAACCTGGCGATCGAAGACAGCAAGGGCGACGGCTTCAAGATCAGCGAGTCGGAGAACGTCACCATCCGCGGCGTGCGCGTGGAATGGACCGGCGGGCCGAAGACCAGCAACGGCGGCTACGGGCTGTACCCGGTGCTGTGTCGCAATGTGCTGATCGAGGACTCGGTGGCGATCGGCGCCTCGGATTCGGGGATCTACGTCGGCCAGTCGCGCGACGTGATCGTGCGCAACAACCGCGCCGAGCGCAACGTGGCCGGCATCGAGATCGAGAACACCATCAACGCCGACGTCCACGACAACGTGGCTACCGGCAACACCGGCGGCATCCTGGTGTTCAACATGCCGGCGCTGACCCAGCAGGGCGACGCGATCCGCGTGTTCAGGAACAAGGTGGTGGAGAACAACCACGGCAACTTCGGCGCCAAGGGCACGCCGGTGGCCAGCGTGCCGGCCGGCAGCGGCGTGGTGATCAACTCCAACGACAACATCGAGATCTTCGACAACGACATCGCCGACAACCGCACCGCCAACATCATCGTCTCCAGCGTGTATTCCACCGGCTACAAGGACGACAAGGCCTCGGGCGAGTTCGACCCGTACCCGGAACGCATCCATGTGCACGGCAACCGCCTGTCCGGCGGCGGCGACTCGCCCGACCGCATGGACTTCAAGGCGCTGAAGGTGGCGATGTATGGCCTGCGCGGCAGCTTCCCCGACGTGCTGTTCGACGGCTACGTCAACCCGCAGCGCAAGGACGGCCCGCAGATCTGCCTGCGCGACGTGTCCGGCGTGCTCAACGCCGATGGCCCCGGCGGCTACAAGAATCCGAGCAAGGACACCAAACCCTACGACTGCACGCTGCCGTCGCTGCCCGCGATCGACCTGAAGCGCGGTTGAGGTGGCGCGCATGTCGCTGCATCGATGGCTGATGGGAATGGCCGCACTGCTGGCGCTGGCCGCCTGTTCCGGCACGCGGACGCCGGGGCCGGTGCATTTCTTCGCCGAAGGCATGCCCGAACGACTGTCCGACTGGAACGTGCTGTACGTGGACGACGGCAGGTTGCGGCTCAACGCGCAGGTGCAACCCTACGACCTGGACACGGCGCTGTTCACCGACTACGCGCACAAGCTGCGCACGGTATGGATGCCGGCCGGCACCTCCGCGCGCTACCAGCCGGACGAGGCGCTGGATTTCCCGGTCGGCACCATCATCAGCAAGACCTTCTATTACCCTCGCGGCGAAGGCGATACGGTGCTGCGCAGCGACGACGCCGGCCCGGAAGCGGACGGCGGCTTGACGCTGGGCAAGGTGCGGCTGGTGGAGACACGGCTGCTGGTGCGCCGCGAGGCCGGCTGGATCGCGCTGCCGTATGTGTGGAACGCCGAACAGGACGAGGCGCGACTGATGCGCACCGGCGAACTGGTGCCACTGACCCTCGCAGGCACGGACGGCAAGCACGAGCAGGTGGAGTACATGGTGCCGGACGAGAACCAGTGCGCCGGCTGCCACGGCACCGACCTCAAGTCCAGGCAGATTTTCCCGATCGGGCCGAAGGCGCGGCACCTCAACCACGACTTCGCCTACGCCGACGGCCCGGCCAACCAGTTGGACCACTGGCAGCGGATCGGCTACCTGGGCGAGGTGCCGCAAGGCGAACTGCCGCGCAACGCCGCCTGGAACGACGCGCAGGCACCGCTGGAAGCGCGCGCCCGTTCGTACCTGGACATCAACTGCGGGCATTGCCACAGCCAGAAGGGCGCAGCGCGCACGTCGGGCATGTGGCTGGATGCCAATACCCACGACCCGCTACGGCTGGGCCGCTGCAAGCTGCCGATCGCCGCCGGGCAGGGCACCGGCAACCGGGCCTGGGACATCATGCCCGGCGCCCCGGACGATTCGATCCTGACCTACCGGATCGAGAGCACCGACCCGGGCGTGATGATGCCGGAGCTGGGGCGCAGCATCGTCCACGAGGAGGGCGTGGAACTGATAAGGCAGTGGATCGCCGCCATGTCCGCGCAGGAGTGCGGCGCATAGCGCGGGCAGGGAATGGAAAGGCGCGGCCTGGGCACCGCCGCGCGAAACCGACGACTCAAGGGGAACGCAATGGCTAGGGGGCACTCGATGACATACAACAGATTGACCTGCGGCATCCGCAATGCGCTGTTGGCTTCGCTGCTGGGATCGCCGGCGCTGGCCGCGCAGGCCCAGCAGCCGCCGGACGGGCCGGCGGCGGTGGAACTGGACCGGATCGTGGTCACCGCGCAGAGCCGCGAGCAGGAGCTCAAGGACGTGCCCATCGCCCTGCAGGTGGTCGGCGAGGACGTCATCGAGCAGACGATGGCCGAGAACCTCGGCGACCTCGACAGCTTCGTCCCCGGCCTTGCGATCGACGACAACCAGCCCACGCAGGCCGGCTTCAAGCTGCGCGGCCTGAGCACAGGCGACTTCGGCATCGGTACCGACCCGACCGTCGGCGTGTATGTCGACGGCGTCTATGCCGGCCGCGGCGGCGGCACCGTGCTGCCGTTCCTCGACGTGGAGCGCATCGAGGTGCTGAAGGGCCCGCAGGGCACGCTGTTCGGCCGCAACACCGCCGCCGGCGCGGTGTCCATCGTGACCAAGCGCCCGAGCGACCACCTCGAAGGCCGCGCGCGGCTGCGCGTGGGCAACTACGGCAAGCAGTACTTCGACGGCATGCTCAACCTGCCGACCGGCGAGACCACCGCGCTGCGCATCAACGCCATGAGCAGCAGCACCGATGGCTGGCTGGACGACGCGGCCACCGGCAAGTCGCTCAACGACGGCCGCAACTGGGCCACGCGCGCGGCGTTCCGCTGGGACATCGGCGACAACACGCAGATGCTGCTGAGCTGGGACCACGAGGACCTGGACCAGCGCTCGCACCCGACCATCGGCATCGTCGAGCTGCCGCCGGCGCCGGGCCTGCCACCGGTGCCCGCAGATCCTGCGCAGTACCAGAACCCGATCGGCCGCGCTGCCTGGACCGACGTGCCGGACAACGACGAGACGCGCCGGTTCGACGGCGCGACGCTGATCCTCGACCATGCCTTCGAATGGGGCCACCTGAGCTCGATGACCGCATGGCGCGATTTCGACACCTACAACCGCGCCGAGGAAGACGGCAGCAACCGCCGCGACCTGTACCTGGATACCATCAACATCGAGGACAACCGCACCTGGTACCAGGAGTTCAAGTTCAGCGGCAACACCGAACGGCTGGACTGGGTGGCCGGTGCCAGCTGGTTCAAGGAGGAGGCAAGCCAGTCCAGCGTGGTCGACCTGACCAGCGACAGCATCAACACCGCCGCGGCTGGCCTGTACGGCATGCCGCTGTTCGGCATGCTGCAGGACGCGGCGGATTTCTACGGCATCCCGGTGCAGCTGTTCGGCAACCCGTGGCGCGAGTCCTACGACAACACCGTGGATTCCACCGCCTACGCGGTGTTCGGCGACGTGATCTGGCACGCCACCGACAAGCTGAACCTGACCTTCGGCCTGCGCTATACGCGGGACGAGAAGAAATTCACCTGGTTCAACGACTACCACCGTGCCGACGTGCTGAACCAGGCGCTGCAGACGCTGGAACAGTACGGCGTGCTGCCGCAGCCGGTGCCGTGCGATGCGCTGGGCCTGTGCGCCATCGACGAGGACGGCGACGGCCTGATCCCGCTCGACGCGGCGTTCCTGGCCGGCTTCGACCTGGCCTTTAGCGACCCGATCTCGATGGCCAACAAGGGCGTCACCAACCGCGCGAAGAACGCATGGAGCGACTGGAGCCCGCGCCTGGTCGTCGACTACCACCCGTCCGATGACACCATGCTGTTCGCCTCGGTGGCCAAGGGCTACAAGGCCGGCGGCTACAACGTGTTCTCGCCCGGCGCCAGCTTCGACAACGAGGGCGTGTGGAACTTCGAGACGGGCATCAAGCGCGACCTGCGCGACCTGCGCATCCAGTACGAGGCCTCGGCGTTCTACTACGTCTACGACAACCGCCAGGCGATCCGCCTGGACACCACGGCGGACATCCCGCGCTACGTGATCAGCACCAGCGACCTGACCGCGCGCGGCGTGGACTTCAGTGCGCGCTGGCAGGCCAGCGACCGCCTCAGCATCGACTTCGCCACCGAGTGGATCGACTCGACCTACAAGGACTTCGTCACCCCCGACGGCATCGACCTCGGCGGCGAGCCGACCGGCGAGGCGGACTGGTCGTTCGCCGCCGGCGCCGCCTACACGCTGCCGCTGGCCGGGCACGGCGACCTGACCTTCTCGGCGCGGCATTCCTACACCGGCCGCAACCGCTGCAATTCCGGCTCGTCCAGCCAGGGCACCTGCGGGCGCTATGCCAACTTCACCATCGGCGAGGAGCGCAACCGCACCGACCTGTACCTGCGCTGGCGCTCGCCGTCCACGCAGTGGAGCGTGGCCGCCTACGTCAACAACCTGTTCGACAACCGCTACGTGAACGGTCTGCACACCTATGGCACCACCGTGGTCGGCAGCACCGCCGCCGGCATCAGCGAGCCGCGCTTCTACGGCATGGAGCTGATGTACCGGTTCTGATCCAGTGCCACATCTCCCGTAGCTGCCGGGCTTGTGCTTGCATCCCTTTTCGGGACAGGCAGGAGCTTTCCCGATGAAGCCCCATGCGGGGCAAGCCCCGCATCTACGGTGAATGCACGGGCCGTATTCAACGTCGGATTCGATTACACCGCATAAACTTCATCGCATGGACACCACCACGCCCGTTCCCGAACTGCGCCCGACCCTGGAGCGCCTGCGCACCGCCTGGCAGGCGCGCAAGCCCGACCGCGCGCAGCGCAGCGCCGACCTGCTGCGCCTGCGCGAGGCACTGAAGCGGCGGCTCGACGAAATGGCACGGACCATCGCCGCCGACTTCGGCCATCGCTCGCCGCACGAATCGCGCATCGCCGACGGCATGACCGTGCTCAACGAGATCGACCACCTGCGCCGGCACCTGCGCGGCTGGATGAAGCCCCGCCGCGTCGGCGTGGGCTGGCGCTTCTGGCCGGCACGCGCGGAGATCCGCCCCGAGCCGGTCGGCGTGGTCGGGGTCATCGCACCGTGGAACTACCCGGTCAACCTCGCGCTGATCCCGCTGGCGACCGCCATCGCCGCCGGCAACCACGTCTACCTGAAGCCTTCCGAGCACACCCCGCGCACCAGCGCCTTCCTGCGCGAACTGCTGGCCGAAGTGTTCCCCGCCGACCGCGTCGCCGTCGCCGAGGGCGGCGCGGAGGTGGCTTCCGCATTCGCCGCGTTGCCGTTCGACCATCTGGTGTTCACCGGCTCCACCGCGGTCGGGCGCAAGGTGATGGCCGCCGCCGCGCCGAACCTGACCCCGCTGACGCTGGAGCTGGGCGGCAAGTCGCCGGCCATCGTCTGCGACGACTATCCGCTGCAGCAGGCCGCGGCGCGGCTGGCGACCGGCAAGTGGTTCAACTGCGGGCAGACCTGCATCGCGCCGGACTACGTGCTGGTCGGCGCCGCGCGCCGCGACGCGCTGGTGCAGGCGCTGCGGGAGCAGGTACGCGCACGCTATGGCGAGGATTTCGCCAATACCGGCGACTACAGCCGCATCGTCAACGACGGCCAGTACGCGCGCCTGCAGGGCTACGTGGACGACGCCCGCGCGCGCGGGCTGGAGGTGATCGCGCTGGGCGAGGCCGACCCGGCGCAGCGCCTGTTCCCGCCGACCCTGGTCCTGGAGCCGGGCGACGACGCGAAGGTGATGCAGGAGGAAATCTTCGGCCCGGTGTTCCCGATCCGCAGCATGGGTTCGCTGGACGAGGCCATCGCCTACGTCAACGCCCACGACCGCCCGCTGGCGCTGTACCCGTTCAGCCACGACCGCGGCAGCGTGGAGAAGATCCTGCGCGGCACGCTGGCCGGCGGCGTCTCGGTCAACGACACGCTGTTCCACTTCGCCATCAACAACCTGCCGTTCGGCGGCATCGGCCCCAGCGGCATGGGCGCCTACCATGGCCGCATCGGTTTCGACGCGATGAGCAAGCAGTTGCCGGTCCTGTGGCAGGCACGCCGCACCGGTGGCGACCTGCTGAAGCCGCCCTACAAGAAGGCGCAGTGGTTGATCGACCTGATCGTGCGCTGACGGCCGCGCTCTCGTAGGTGCCGGGCTTGCCCGGCACGGGGGCCTGCCGATACGGCCTCATGCGGGGCAAGCCCCGCATCTACGGCCGGGTTTGTACGGATCAGGGCGCGCAGTCCTTGTCACGCAGCCACGAAAAAACCCGGCAGGCGCATGCGCCTGCCGGGCTCCGGATTTCGACCTTGGTCGGGGAGACAGGATTCGAACCTGCGACCTCTACGTCCCGAACGTAGCGCTCTACCAGACTGAGCTACACCCCGCGAAGGAGGCGGAAAGATACTCCCGGCCCGCGTTTCTGGCAAGCGCGGAATGCGTCATCGGCGTGCTTCGGTCCGGCGTTGTTCGCGGGCCTCGAACCACATGCCGTTGAGGATGGCGACGGTGGAGGCCAGGCCGGCACCGAGTATCCAGGCGAAGTACCACATGCGTTGACTCCTTGGCTGTCGTGGTGGGTCAATAGGCGTTGGGGTTGCCACCCATTTCTTCCAGCGTGGTCTTGCCCTTGAGCACGCGGTAGACCCAACTGGTGTAGGCGATGACGATGGGCAGCAGCGCCGCGGTGACCAGCAGCATCACCCACAGCGTCAGGCGGCTGGAGGAGGCGTCCCACACGGTCAGGCCGGCGCCGGGCTGGGTGGAGGAGGGCAGCAGGAACGGGAAGATCGCCAGGCCCACGGTGAGGATGATGCCGGCGATGGAGACGCCCGAGGCGACGAAGGCCTGCCCGCCACGGCGCGCGCGCAGCAGCAGCGCCGCGGCCAGCGCGCCGAGCAGGCCCGCGGCCGGCGCCAGCAGCGTGGCCGGCATCGCGCTGTAGTTGTACATCCAGCCGCCGGCAGCGGTGACCTGCACGGTCTTCAGCAGCGGGTTGCTGGCGCCGTCGGTGGCCAGCGGCGAGGTGATGGCGTGGCCGGGCAGCAGCAACGCCACGCAGATGCCGCCGGCGGCGAACAGGGCGAACCCCGCCAGCGCGGCGACGCTGCCATAGCGGGCCGCGCGCTCGGCCACCGCGCCGTCGGTCTTGAGCACCAGCATCGCCGCGCCGTGAGCGACGAACATCGCCACCGCCAGCAGGCCGGCGAGCAGCGCGAACGGGGTCAGCAGGCCGAAGAAGCCGCCGGTGTAGAACACCCGCTGGCTGTCGTCGAAATGGAACGGCACGCCCAGCAGCACGTTGCCCATCGCCACGCCCATCACCAGCGCCGGCACGAAGCCGCCGACGAACAGCGCCCGGTCCCAGTTGTCGCGCCAGCGCTGGCCGGGCAGCTTGCCGCGGTACTTGAAGCCGACCGGGCGCAGGATCAGCGCGAACAGGATCAGGAACATCGCCAGGTAGAAGCCGGAGAAGCTCACCGCGTACAGCGGCGGCCATGCGGCGAAGATCGCGCCGCCGCCCAGCACCAGCCATACCTGGTTGCCTTCCCATACCGGGCCGACGGTGTTGATGACCAGCCGGCGCTCCTCGTCGGTGCGCGCCACGAACGGCAGCAGGGTGCCGATGCCGAGGTCGAAGCCGTCCATCACCGCGAAGCCGATCAGCAGCACGCCCAGCAGCAGCCACCAGACCAGGCGCAGCGTGGTGTAGTCCAGAAGGATGAAGTCCATGCGGGTTCTCCTGCGTCAGGCCGGTTGCGCGGCGGAGTCGGATGCCGGTTGCTGCAGGCTCGGCAGCATCTCGTCGGGGCCCTTGCGGATGGCCTTGAGCATCAGCTTGATCTCGATGACCATCAGCACGGTGTAGAGCGCGACGAAGCCGCACAGCGTCAGCAGTATCTGGTGCAGCGCCAGCCCGGAGGCGGCGTAGAACGTGGGCAGCACGCCGTCCACCGCCCACGGCTGGCGGCCGTATTCGGCGACGAACCAGCCGCATTCGATGGCGATCCACGGTGCCGGCAGCGTCCACAGCGCCACTTTCAGGAAGCCGCGCTTGTGCTCGAAGTTGTGCCGGCACGAGTAGTAGAACGCCACCGCGAAGAACGCGATCAGGTAGAAGCCGAGCCCGGCCATGATGCGGAACGTCCAGAACAGCGGCAGCACCGTCGGCACCGTGTCCATCGCCGCCTGCGAAATCTCCTGCGGCGTGGCGTCGAGGATGTCGGCGCGGTAGCGCTTGAGCAGCAGGCCGTGGCCAAGGTCCTGCCAGTGGCGGTCGAACATCTCGCGTGCCTCGCGGTCGCTTTTGTCGGCACGGATGCGTTCCAGCGCGGCATAGGCCAGCTGGCCGCCGCGGATGCGGTGCTCGGCGCGCTCGACCAGTTCGAGGATGCCGGGGATCGGCTGGTGCAGCGAGCGGGTGGCGATCAGGCCCATCAGGTAGGGTACCTTGATCGCGTAATCGTTGCGGTGGGTCTGCTGGTTGGGTATGCCGAAGGCGGTGAAATCGGCCGGCGCCGGCTCGGTTTCCCACATCGCCTCGATCGCGGCCAGCTTCATCTTCTGGTGCTCGTTGGCGGCGTAGCCGCTCTCGTCGCCCAGTACCACCACCGACACCGAGGACAGCAGGCCGAACGCGGCGGCCACCGCGAACGAGCGCCGTGCCACGTCGAGGTGGCGGTTGCGCAGCAGGTAGAACGCGCTGACCGACATCACGAACACCGCGCCGGTGATGTAGCCGGCGCTGACCGTGTGCACGAACTTGGCCTGCGCCACCGGGTTGAACACCACCGCCATGAAGTCGGTCACCTCCATGCGCATGGTCTCCGGGTTGAACACCGCGCCCACCGGGTGCTGCATCCAGCCGTTGGCGATCAGTATCCACAGCGCCGACAGGTTGGTGCCCAGCGCCATCAGCCAGGTGATGGTCAGGTGCTGCACCTTCGACAGCCGGCTCCAGCCGAAGAAGAACAGGCCGATGAAGGTCGCTTCGAGGAAGAACGCCATCAGTCCCTCGATGGCCAGCGGCGCACCGAACACGTCGCCGACATAGTGGCTGTAGTAGGACCAGTTCATGCCGAACTGGAACTCCATCACCAGCCCGGTGCCCACGCCCATCGCGAAGTTGATGCCGAACAATACGCCCCAGAACAGCGTCATCCGCCGCCAGACCTCCTTGCCGGTCATGACGTAGACGCTCTCCATGATCGCGATCAGGAAGGAGAGTCCCAGTGTCAGCGGGACGAACAGGAAGTGGTACATCACCGTCAGCGCGAACTGCAGGCGCGACAGGTCCACGACGGTCGTATCGATCATGGCCGGTTACCTCGGTTGTGGGCAGGCGCCATCGGCAACGCCTGCGATCATGCTGCGCCTGTCCATGACGTGGATCAATGTGACGGACTGTCGCAGCGGCAAAAGTCCGCATGGCTGCGCAATCCGCCGCCGGCCTACAATCACGCCGTCCCATGCCCAGCAGAGCCCGCCGCCTTGAGTGATGTTCCACATCCTGCCGAAACGCCGCGTCAACGGCGCCGCAGGCAACAGCAGTGGCTGGCCGGGCTGGTGCATGCGGCGCGTTCGCGGCAGCGGCTGGCGGCCATCGCGGTGTGCGTGTCCGGCGGCCTGCTGGTGGTGCAGGCCTGGGCCATCGCGTGGCTGCTTCAAGGCGTGTTCGTCGAACAGCGGCCGCTGGCGCAGGCCGGGCAGGTGTTCGCCGTGCTGGCCTTGGTGCTGCTGGCGCGCAGCGTATTGGGCGGGCTCGCGCAGAAGGCGGCGGGCGATGTAGCCGACGCAGCGCGGCTGGCGTTGCGCGAGCAAGTCTACCGACGCCTGCTGGGCAAGGGCCCGCTGTGGCTGCGGCGGCAGCGCAGCGGCGAACTCGGCGAATTGCTGCTGGCCCACGGCGACGCCATCGAGGGCTATTACGCCGGCTTCCAGCCGGTGCGGGTGGAAATGGTGGTGGTGCCGCTGCTGATCGCCGCGTCCGTGGCCTGGGTGGACTGGGTGGTGGCGCTGGTGCTGCTGTGCACCGCACCGCTGGTGCCGCTGTTCATGATGCTGGTCGGGATGGGCGCGGAGAACGCCGGCCGCGAGCAATTGCAGGAACTGGCGCGCATGGGCGGGCACTTCGCCGACCGCATCAAGGGGCTGGGCCTGCTGCGGCTCTATGGACGTGGCGACGACGAGCTGGCCGGCATCGGCGCCGCTGCCGAAGGCGTGCGACTGCGCTCGATGAAGGTGCTGCGCATCGCTTTCCTTTCCTCGACCGTGCTGGAATTCTTCGCCTCGGTGAGTGTGGCGATGGTGGCGCTGTACCTCGGGCTGGGCTACCTCGGCATGTTGTCGCTGCACGCCAGCGCGCCGACGCTGGGCACCGGCGTGTTCTGCCTGCTGCTGGCGCCGGAGTTCTATGCGCCGCTGCGCCGTTTCGCCGCGCACTACCACGACCGCGCCAATGCGCTGGCCGCCGCCACGGAAGTGGAGCGCCTGCTGGAGGGGGGAACGGAATACGTTCCTGCACCGGTGGCGCCGGTCCGCGCGCCGGAACCGGCACAGGCGCACGCCCCATTGCTGGTGGCCGAATCGCTGCGGCTGCGGCCCAACGGGGCGAACCACGATGTGGTGGCGGATTTCTCGCTGCACGTCGCCGACGGCCAGCGGCTGGCGCTGGTCGGCCCCAGCGGCAGTGGCAAGAGCACCCTGCTCGAAGCGCTGGCCGGCTGGCTGCCGCCGCGCGGCGGGCGCATCGTGCTGCGCGATGGCGTGCGCGTCGGTTATGCGGGGCAGCGGCCCTACCTGTTCCACGGCTCCATCGCCGACAACCTGCGCCTGGCCGACCCGGCCGCCAGCGACGCGCGCCTGCACGCGGTGGCCGAGGTCGCGCAGGTGATGCGTTTCGCACGGCAACTGCCGCAGGGGCTGGACACGGTGATCGGCGAGCGCGGCTTCGGCCTGTCCGGCGGCGAAGCGCGCCGCATCGGGCTGGCGCGGCTGCTGCTGCGCGATCCGGACCTGTTGCTGCTGGACGAGCCCACCGCCTTCCTCGATCCGCAGACCGAGGCCGATCTGCTGCAGGCGCTGGCCGCGTTCACGCGCGGCCGCAGCGTGCTGATGGCCACGCACAGCGAAGCGGCGATGCGCTGGGCCGACGACATCGTGCGGCTGCATGCCGGCACGGCCCACGCCGGCAGCGAGGCCTGCGCATGAACCGCGTCGACACCCTGCGCGAGGTGTTTGCCCGCCACCGCTGGCGCCTGCTGCTGGCGGTGGCCCTGTTGTTGCTGACGATGCTGGCCGGCATCGGCCTGTTGGGGCTGGCCGGCGGTTTCCTCACCGCCGCGGCGCTGGCCGGCGCGCTCGGCGCGGGGGCCACGTTCAACTTCTTCTCGCCATCGGCCGGCATCCGCGCATTGACGCTGGCACGCATCGGCTCGCGCTATTTCGAGAAGCTGGTCGGCCACGACGCCACCCTGCGCATCGCCCGCGACCTGCGCGTGTGGTTCTTCCGCCGCGCCCTGCCATTGGCACCGGCGCGCCTGGGCAGCAGCCGTACCGGCGAATTGCTGGCGCGGTTGATGACCGACATCGGCGAGGTCGATGGCCTGATGGTGCGCGCACTGGGGCCGCTGCTGGCGCTGGCCGGCGCGATGCTGGCGACGGTGCTGGCCGCGGCCCTGATCCATTGGCCGGCGGCGCTGGTGCTGCTGGGCTTGTCGCTGCTGGTCGGCATCGGCGTGCCGGTGCTGGCGGTACGCCACGGCGATGCCGGCGAAGCCGCACGCGCGCGCCATCGCACCGACCTGCGCACGCTGGCCTACGAAGGGCTGGAAGGTGCCGCCGACCTGACCGCACTGGATGCGCGCGACGGCTGGATCGCCCGCGTCGATGCCGCCGCCCGGCAGGTGGCGGGCAGCGACCATCGCCGCCGCGCCCGGCTGGTTGCCGGCAACGTGCTGCACTCGGCCTGCGCCGGGCTCGGCCTGCTGGCGATGCTGTGGCTGGTTTTGCCCGCGTTCGAGGCCGGTGCGCTGGCCGCACCGCTGGCGGCCACACTGCTGTTCCTCACCGTGGCCCTGCTGGAAGCCGCCGCCGGCTGCGGCCAAGCATGGCAGGCGCTGCAATCGGCGCGGGTATCGGCCGCGCGCCTGCAGGCCATCGTCGAACAGCCGCCGGCCGTGGCCGACCCGGTGCAGCCCGCGGCGCTGCCGGCGCAGGCCGCCACCGTGTCGTTCGAGCAAGTGGTGTTCGGCTGGCCGGGCGAACCCCGGCGCCTGCTCGACGGCATCGACCTGCAGTTGCGGCCCGGCGAGCGCATCGCCATCCGCGGCGACAGCGGCTGCGGCAAGAGCACGCTGTCGGCGCTGCTGCTGCGCTTGTGGGACCCGCGGCAAGGCGCGGTGCGCTATGGCGGCATCGACCTGCGCGACGTGGCGCAGGACGACTGGCACCGCCGCATCGCCTGGCTGCCGCAGGGCGCGCCGGTGTTCGCCGGCAGCATCGCCGACAACCTGCGACTGGGCGATCCGGTGGCCGGCGAGGAACGGATGTGGGCGGTGCTGGAGCAGGTCAGGCTGACCGGCTGGGCATGGCAGCAGGGCGGCCTGTCGGCTTGGCTCGGCGAGAACGGCGCCACGATGTCGGCCGGGCAGGCGCGGCGCCTGGCGTTGGCCCGCGCCCTGCTGCGCGATGCCCCGCTGCTGGTGCTCGACGAACCCACCGAGGGCCTGGACGTGGATACCGCCAACGCCCTGTTGACCGACCTGGCCGCCGCGCTGGGCCCGCGCAGCCTGTTGATGATCAGCCACGGCCACCTGCCCGAGGGCGTGGTGCAGCGCGAGTACCGGTTGCAGCAGGGCAGGTTGGCGCTCCTGCGCCCGTAACGCCGTTGTAGAGCGGGGCTTGCCCCGCTGAGGCTTGGCTGGGAATGCTCCAGCGGGGCAAGCCCCGCTCTACGGAGACAGCTCCTGCCGAGCGCGCCGCCGTGGACGTCGAATGTCATTGCGCGTGTCGCACCGGCTCCGGTGGTGGTGCCTCATCCCGCACCCGCAGGAATCGCGCGAATCGTGGCAGTCCCTTGGCGGTGAGGCCGTTGTAGCGATAGGTGACGAGGCTGCCGATGGCAGGCGGCATGGCGCGCTCGGCATCCTTGAAGCCGCTGCCGATGCGGAAGCGGGCGCCGTCGTCGCGCTCGACCAACAGGGCGCCGAGCATGCCCCCGTATTTGCCCTTTCCCGGCAGGTGCGCAACCACGCGGGCTTCGGCGTCATCCCACGGCTTGAGCTTGAGCAGGCCGTCGCTGCGGCCGGCACCGTAGCGGTTGTCCTGATGGTGCAGCATCAAGCCTTCGCCACCCGCGGCGACGATGGCTTGCAGGTGGCGGTGCAGGGCGGCGGTATCGGCGATCCGCCGTTGCGGGATCACCGCCAGCGTCGCCGGCGTACCGGACCCGACCAGCGCCTGCATGGCGGCCAGACGCTGGCTGAACGTGCCGGCATGACCGGGCAGGTCGAAGGCCATGAAGCGCAGCCGCCGCCAGCCGTCGTCGTCGGCCGGGTGGCTGCGCACGGTGCCGCTGGTGGTTTCGAAACTGCCGCGCCCGCCCCACAGCTCACCATCCAGCGCTTGCCGCGGCCAGCCGCGGGTGAACCACGCGGGCGCCGCGATGCGGTTGCCGGCGCGCGTCCACAGCGCCTGCCCGTCCCAGCGGGCGCGCACGCCGTCGAGCTTCTCGCTGACCCAGTAACGGGAAACCTCCGCGCCGTCATGCCATTGGCCTGCCAGCATCACCGGCGGTGGCGCCGCGGCCGTGGCCAGCAATGGCAGCAGCAACAGGCACAGCAGCATCGTCAGGCGTGACATGGCAGCTCCATGCGGTGGGAACTGCCAGCCTGCGCATGCCCGCGCTGCCGTGCGATCAGCGCAGGGCGCAGTCGCCGGTAGGACGTGGCGACGCGGCGCCGTCGGTCAATGCCGCCCGGTGGCGGGAGGCGGGGACTCCGGCTTGACCGGGGCGAGGTTGAAGCGGAGGTGGCGCCCGGCCTGGCGCGCGGAGCGCAGCCGGCCGCGGTGGGCGTCGAGCAGGTCGGCGCGGGTCACGATGCCGAGCAGTTGCCCCGCGGCGGCTTCGTCGATGACCAGCAGCCGGCCTACGCCGCACTCGACCATGTGGTCGGCCGCATCCCGCAACGAGTGGTCGCCGCCGATCACCGCGGGCGATGGCTGCATGACGTCGCGGATGCATAGCCCGTCCTCACCGGCGCGGGCCAGCACGTCGCGGCGCGCCACCAGCCCGCACGGCACGCCATCGGCACGCAGCACCGGGAAGCTGTGGTGGTCGAATTGCGGGTTCCCGCCCTCCAGCGCCTTGCAGGCGTCGGCAAGGCGTTCCTCGCCCAGGAAACAGGCCAGATCCTGCGTGCACACGTCGCGGACGTGGACCGAATCGAGGTGGTCGGCGCTGTAGTCCGAGGGCACGCGCACGCCGCGGCGCACGATCTTCTCGGTCATGATCGTGTTGCGCATCAGCAGGCCGGATATCAGGTAGGCGGCGGCACAGGCGCCCAGCAACGGCAGCAGCCCGTGCACCTGCTGGGTGGCCTCGAAGGCGAACACCACCGAGGTGAGGAACGCCCGCGACGCCCCGGCGAAGACCGCCGCCATGCACACCAGCGCCGCCATCCGCGGATCGACGCCAAGTTCGGGGAAGGCGGAGGCGACCAACAGGCCCAGCGCCCCGCCGAAGGCGCCGCCGATGGTGAACATCGGCGCCAGGGTGCCGCCGGACGTGCCGCTGCCCAAGGCGATGGACCAGGAACACAGCTTCATCAGGCCCAGCGCCAGCAGGCCGGCCAGGCCGAGGCCGCCGCCCAGCACCAACGTGATGTTGTCGTAGCCGACGCCGAGCGTGCGCGGCATGAACCAGCCCACGATGCCCACCGCCAGCCCGCCGATGGCGGGCCACCACATCCAGTGCACCGGCAGTCGCTCGAAGGCGTCCTCGATGCCGTAGGTCAGCCGGGTGATGGCCACCGCCGCCAGCCCGGCGGCCGCGCCCATCGCCACGTAGGCCGCCAGCGCGCCGACCGGGGCCGCGGCCAGCGCCGGCATGGGGAATACCGGGGCGACGCCCTCGAAGCAGGCATGCACCGCCGCGCCGATCATCGCCGCCGTGGCCACCGGGATCAGCGAGCGCGCCTTGCGCTCGAACAGCAGCAGCTCGATCGCCAGCAGCACCGCGGCGATCGGCGTGGCGAAGATGGCCGACATGCCGGCCACCGCGCCGGCCGCCAGCAGCGTCTTGCGTTCGTCCGCGGTGACGTGCATCAGCTGCGCCAACAGCGAGCCCATCGCGCCGCCGGTGGCGATGATCGGGCCTTCGGCGCCGAACGGGCCGCCGGTGCCGATCGCCACGGCCGAGGAGGCCGGCTTCAGCCAGGTGATGATCGGCGGGATGCGGCTTTCGTTGCGCAGCACCTGCTCCATCGCCTCGGGAATGCCGTGGCCGCGGATCGCGCGCGAGCCGAAGCGGGCCATGACGCCGACGACCAGCCCGCCGGCCACGGGCAGCAGGATGGCCCATGCCCCGAGGTGGTGGTCGGCCGGGCTGCGCAGCGTCGCGTCGACCGTGCCGTAGTACACGAGGTTGGTGACCAGGCCGATCAGCGCGGTCAGCAGGCGCGCGACCACGCCGACCACGCCGGCCAGCACCACGGCGACGGCGACGATCCACAGCACCCGGCGGTCGAGCGGGCGGAAGCGGCGTGGCATGCGCGCATCGAAAAGCGTCGTGTCCAGCGCAGGCGCCAGCGGCACCGCGGCACGCGAGTGCTGCAGGGAGGAGGGTTCGCTCAAGGGAAGGGCCGGCCGTGGAGGGAGGCGCGAAGGCTAGCGGGATGGCGCCGCGATAGCTTGCTCGAAACTGAACGGCCCGCGCATGGGGACGATGGCACGGCGCCGCCGCTCAATGCGGCGGCAGCGTGTCGAGGAAACCGCGCACGGCCGGGCCGTAGCGGTCGTAGTCGACGAGGAAGGCGTCATGGCCCTGCGGCGAATCCATGCCGATGAACTGCGTCTGTGCGCCGCCTGCGCGCAGGCCATCGGCGATCTGCTGTTGCTGCTCGACCGGAAACAGGATGTCGGTGTTGGCGCCGATGGCCAGCGCCCGCTGCACGCGGATCTTCGCCAGCCCGGCGATCGCCTCGCCACCGCCGTATTCGGCCAGGTCGAACCAGTCCATCGCCCGGCCCAGGTACAGGTAGCAGTTCGGGTCGAAGTTGCGCACGAAGCGGCGCGCATGGCCTTCCAGGTAGCTTTCGACCTGGAATTCGAGGCCGAACGGGTCGTCGCCGTTCTGTTCCGAATCCAGCCGCACGCGGCCGAAGCGGCCGTCCCATTCCAGCGCCGAGCGGTAGGTGATGACGCCGAGCTTGCGCGCCATGCGCATGCCCGATTCCGGGTAATGGGCTTCGTCGTAGGTGCCGTCGTTCCACGCCGGGTCGAGGCGGATCGCCTCGCGTTGCAGCGAGCGGATGGCGATGGAGAAGGGCAGGGCCTGCGCGCTGCCGGAGATGTTGATGTGCGCACGGGCGATGCCCGGGTGGTGCAGCAGCAGGGCCAGCGCGGTCATGCCGCCCATCGAGTTGCCGATCAGGCAGGCCAGTTGCCCGATGCCCAGCGCACGCACCACCTCGGCGGCGGCGTTGGCGATGTCCTCCACCGACAGTTCGGGGAACGACAGGCGGTAGGGTTGGCCGCTGGCGGGATCGGGCGAGGCCGGGCCGGTGGAGCCCTTGCAACTACCCAGTGAATTAACGCAGACGACGAACCAGCGCTCGGTGTCGATCGGCTTGCCGGGGCCGAGCATCGGTTCCCACCAGCCCGGCGCGGGGTTGCCGGCATGGCTGGCGGCATGCGCGTCGGGCGACAGGCCGGTGACGATCAGGATCGCGTTGCCGGCGTCGGCGGCCAGCGTGCCCCAGGTTTCATAGGCGATGCGTGCGCCGTGCAGTTGGCCGCCACGCTTCATCGGGAAAGGCGAAGACAGCGCGTGGAAACGGCTGCCCTCGGGGATGAATTCGGTCATCCGCCGATTCTAGCGGCGCAACGACATGGTGTGGCCGCTGCGTGATGATGCGGGGTTATCTCGCTATTCCCTTGCGGGTGTTCGAAGTGCAGCAGAGAGTGCGTCATGCGATGGAGGCATAAGCAGGGCACGAAACGTAGGTCGGGGCTACGCCCCCGACGCCCTGCACCGAAATGCCTGCGGAAAGCGTCGGGGGCGTAGCCCCGACCTACGGTGATGGCATTGCGTGTTGGGCGGTGCTCTTACGAGGGGCCGAGGGTGATTTCCAGCGGCTTGCCCGCCGGCAATTTGACCTGCACCGGTGTCGATTCGACGTCGCCGTCCTGCCGCATCGCGTTGCCGCTGGCCGACAGGCGCGCGAACACTTCCACTTCCGGCAACGCCGAGAGCTTCTGCGTCGGCATCGGGCTGTCGGCGTCGTCGAGGGTGACGGTAAGCGGTTCGGCCTGCGCGGGGTGGCGCTCGACCGCGACCGGCATCGGCGGGCCGCCGGGAATGCGGGCGATGACGAACAGGGTGTCCGTGCCCGAGGCCACGCGCGCCTGCAGGGCCGGCGCCAGCGTCACCCGCACGGTGAGGGTGGTGCCGGTCGCAGCCGGGGCAGCAGGCGCGGAAGGCGGCAGGCCGGCGTCGGCGCGGGCGGCGTCGATCTGCTCGCGCAGCGCGGTGGCGGCGCCATCCTTGAGGCGCGGCAGCAGGGTCTCCCACGTATGCGCGGCGGCTTCGGCTTGCCCGCGCTGGCGCTGCACGATGCCGATCAGCCAGATGGCGCGTTCGTTGTCCGGGGCCAGTTCGCGGGCGTGTTGCAGCCATTGCAGGCCGGTGTCGTCGAACAGCAGCTTGGGATCGGCCTGGGCGCGGGCCTGCGCGGCCTCGACCAGCAGGCCGGGTTCGTCGGGGGCAAGTTGCAGGGCGTGTTCGTAGGAAGTGGCGGCATCGGCCATGCGCCCCAGCTCCTGCTGCGAGCGCGCCAGCAGCACCCAGCCATCGACGCGGTCCGGGTTCCTGCGCATGGCTTCCTGCAATTGCTCGATGCCCTCGGCGAGGCTGGCCGGCACCGGAATGGACTGCACCTGCAATGCGGCCGGCGTGCCCCGCCATTGGTACAGGCCGAGCGTGGCGACCACCATCGCCGCCACCAGCGTGCCCCAGATGCCGCGCTTGCCGGCGCGCAGCAACGGCAGCAGGGTGACGCCGCCCACCACCGCGGCCAACAGCCCGGCCAGCGCCATGAACACCGGCGTGCTCACCATTGCCGGTCCTCCTGGCTGGCGTCTTCGGCCGCGGGCAGCGGCGCGGCGTGCCGGCGCCTGCGCACCTGCACGACCAGCAGCGCGGTGCCGGCCAGCAGCAACACGCCGGGGGTCAGCCACAGCAGCAGGGTGCTGCCCTGCATGCGCGGGCGGTACAGCACGAACTCGCCGTAGCGCTCGACCAGGAACTGCTTGATCTCCGCGTCGCTATGGCCTTCGTGCATCAGCACCAGCACTTCGCGGCGCAGGTCGTGGGCGATCTGCGCGTTGGAGTCGGCCAGCGACTGGTTCTGGCACTGCACGCAGCGCAGCTCGGCGGTCAGTGCGTGGAAGCGGGCTTCCTCGGCGCGGTCGCGGTATTGCAGCGGCGTCGGGTCGCCCATCGGCTGCGCCGGCGCGGCCAGCGGCAGGCACAGCGACAGCAGCAGCGCGGCCAGCCGTTTCATCATCGCTGCGCCTTCCCTTTGCCGGCGGCTTCGATCTTTTTCAGCGCCGGGATCAGCTGCCGGTCGAGCACGTCCTGGGTGATGGCGCCGCTGTACTTCCAGCGCACGATGCCGTGGTCGTCGACCAGGAAGGTTTCCGGCGCGGCGGCGATGCCCCAGTCCAGCGCGGTGCGGCCTTCCTCGTCGGCCAGCACCAGCATGTACGGGTTGCCCAGCTGCTCCAGCCAGCGCAGCGCGTCGGCGCGATCGTCCTTCCAGTTGTAGCCGATCACGCGCACGCGCTTGGTCTCGGCGAAACGGGTGAGGATGGGGTGTTCGTCGCGGCAGGTGGGGCACCAGCTGCCCCAGACGTTGAGCAGGTAGGGGGCGCCGAGCAGCTCGGTGCTTTTCACCTTGACGTTGGGGTCGTGCAGCACCGGCAGCACGAAGCTGGGCGCGGGCTTGCCGATCAGGGCCGAGGGCAGGGTGTCGCGGTCCGGCCGGTCCGAGCGCGCCACGCCATAGAGCATCAGCGCGACCAGGCCGAAGAAGAACAGGGCGCCGATGAAGACGGCGACCGGTGGCAGGCGGCGGGGCGGGGTGGGGTTCGAGTCGGACATCATGATCTCCCGGGCAACTTGCGGAAGCGGCGATCGACGGCGGTGACGAAGCCACCCAGGGCCATCAGGATCGCGCCCAGCCATATCCAGCGGACGAAGGGCTTGACCTGCACGCGCACCGCCCAAGCGCCGTCGCCCAGCGGTTCACCCAGCGCGACGTAGATGTCGCCGCCGAGCGCGGGGTGGATGCCGGCCTCGGTCATCGGCATGCCGCCGCTGGCGTAGGTGCGCTTTTCCGGGTGCAGCAGCGCGATTTCGGCATCGTTGCGCAGCACCCGCACGTGGCCGCGGTCGGAGTGGTAGTTGGGGCCGTTGCTGGCATCCACGCCCTCGAAACGCAGTTCGTACGGGCCGGCCTGCACCGACTTGCCCGGCGCCAGCGCCACTTCGTGCTGGATGCTGAGCGCCTCCACCAGCAGCGCGCCGACCACGAACACGGCGATGCCGAAGTGCGCCAGCAGCATGCCGGTGGTTTCCGCACTGGGCCGGCCGCTTCCGCGCAGGCGCTGCCACAGCACGTACAGCGTGCCCGCCGCCACCCACACGGCGGCAGCGATGCCGGCGGCGGTCTTGAGCCTGCCCTGCGGCGCCATGAACCACGCCACCACGCCCAGCAGCAGCGCCAGCCCGGCCCACGGCGCCAGCAGCGCCAGCGGGCGCAGGCCCTGCTCGCGCTGCCAGCGGGTCAGCGGGCCGAACGGCAGCAGCAGCACCAGCGGCGCCATCAACAGCAGGAACAGGGTGCCGAAGTAGGGCGGGCCGACCGACACCTTGCCCAGGTCCAGCGCATCGGCCAGCAGCGGGTACAGCGTGCCCAGCAGCACCATCGCGCAGGCGCAGCTGAGCAGCAGGTTGTTGGCCAGCAGCAGCCCTTCGCGCGAATTGAGCGCATAGCCGCGGCGCGCGTCGCCGGTGTTGCCGCCGAGGCCGGGCACGCGCAGCGCATACAGCAGCAGCGAGCCGCCGATCACCAGCGCCAGGAACACGAGGATGAACAGCCCGCGCGCCGGGTCGGCGGCGAACGAATGCACGCTGGTCAGCACGCCCGAGCGCACCAGGAAGGTGCCCAGCAGCGACAGCGCGAACGCGGCGATGGCCAGCAGCAGGGTCCAGCCGATGAACACGCCGCGCTTCTCGGTGGCCGCCTGCGAATGCAGCAGCGCCGCGCCAGCCAGCCACGGCATGAAGCTGGCGTTCTCCACCGGGTCCCAGAACCACCAGCCGCCCCAGCCCAGCTCGTAGTAGGCCCACCAGCTGCCCAGCGCGATGCCCAGGGTCAGGAACGCCCAGGCCACGTTGGTCCACGGCCGCGTCCAGCGCAGCCAGCGCACGTCGATGTGGCCGTCCAGCAGCGCGGCGATGGCGAAGGCGAAGGGCACCGCGAAGCCGACGTAGCCCAGGTACAGCATCGGCGGGTGCAGGATCAGCCCCGGGTCCTGCAGCAGCGGGTTGAGGTCGTGGCCTTCCAGTGGCGCCGGCAGCAGCCGTTCGAACGGATTGGAGGTGAACAGCAGGAAGGCGAGGAAGCCGACGCTGACCAGCCCCATCACCGCCAGCACCCGCGCCACCACCACCGCCGGCAGGTGCCGCGAGAACGCGGCCACCGCCGCGGTCCACAACGCCAGCACCAGCGCCCACAGCAGCAGCGAGCCCTCGTGCGCGCCCCATACCGCCGAATAGCGGTAGATCACCGGCAGCAGTGAGTTGGAATTGTCGGCGACGTAGCGCAGCGAGAAATCCTGGCGCACGAAGGCCAGCGTCAGCACCACGAAAGCGCCCAGCACCATCGCCAGTTGCAACAGCGCCGCGGGCCGGGCCACGGCGACCAGCGACGGCAGGTTGCGCTGCGCCCCGACCAGCGGCAGCGCGCTTTGCAGCAGGGCCGCCAGCAGCGCCAGGATCAGCAGGATCTGTCCGGTTTCGCCAAGCACTCAGGGCGCTTCCGTGGTTGCGGGCGCGGCAGGCACCTGGTGCTTGTCGTGGGCCATGCCCATCTTGTCGGCCAGTTCCTTGGGCATGTAGGTCTCGTCGTGCTTGGCCAGCACGTCCTCGGCGACGAACACGCCGTCGACCATGCGCCCGGTGGCGACCACGGCCTGGCCCTCGCGGAACAGGTCCGGCAGGATCTTGTCGTAGGTCACCGGCAGCTCGGCGTCGCCGTCGGTCACCTCGAAGCGCGCCAGCAGCGCGCCGGGGTCGCGCTTGAACGAGCCCTTGGCGACCATGCCGCCGAGGCGGAAGCGCGAATCCGGTGCCACCTTGCCGGCCTTCACCTCGGCCGGGGTGTAGAGGTAGGCGATGTTGCGCTGCAGGGCGGTGGCGACCAGCGCGGTGGCGATGCCGGCCACCGCGACGACCAGCAGCACCAGCAGCAGGCGCCTGCGTTGGGTGGGGCTCATCGGCTCAGTTCTCCGTCGTCGGCAACGGCCGCGGCCGCCTGCTGGCGCCGGGCCCGCGCCAGCCGCTTGCGTACCTCGCGCAGCTGCCGGCGCACCTGCAGGCGCGGCACGGCGAAATCCCACGCCAGCACGGCGAAGAACACGCCGTAGGCCAGGGCCACGTACTGGAAATAGCTCACGACAGTTTCTCCACGCGCTCGCGTACCCAGGCCTTGCCGGCCTCGCGGCGCAGGTTGTCGGCGCGCGCGCGCGACAGCAGCGAGCCGGCGAACCAGAACTTGGTGGCGAATACCATCAGCCACAACGGCAGCACCATGCTGCCGTCCATGCTGGATTCGCCGAACAGGCGGATGGTCTGCCCCTGGTGCAGCGAGTTCCACCACACCACCGAGTAGCGGATGATCGGCAGCAGCGCCACGCCGACGATGGACAGCAGGGCGGCGGCGCGCGCGGCGGCGCGGCGGTCGTCGATGGCGCCGTACAGGCCCATCACGCCCAGGTAGAGGAACAGCAGGATCAGCTCGGTGGTCAGGCGCGGGTCCCAGTCCCACCACGTGCCCCACATCGGCTTGCCCCAGATGCTGCCGGTGAGCAGGGTGATCAGGGTGAAGGCCGCGCCGATCGGCGCGCAGGCCATCGCCAGGATTTCGCACAGCTTGATCCGCCAGACCAGCGCGATGGCGCCGTAGAACGCCATCAGTCCGAACACGAACAGGCTCATCCATGCCGACGGCACGTGGATGTAGAGGATGCGGAAGCTGTCGCCCTGCTGGTAATCGGCGGGGACCACCGCCAGCGCCTGCCACAGGCCGAAGGCGAACAGCGGCAGCGAGGCGAGGTAGCACCAGGGCGACCAGCGGGCGGCGAAGGCATCGAAGTGGGCCGGGGAACCCAGCCGATGGAACCAACCTGCCAAACCTTTGAACATCCGCTCGCTCGCTGGGAAAAACGACGGTGGGGTGGACCCCGACCGTCCGGTTACCGGGCACCGCGAAGCACGGGCGCTTGCAGCCCATGAAGATTAGCCGAAGACGGCGCGGTTGGCACTGCCAGCCGGCGCCGTGAGGGCCGCAGGGCGGCGCTTACTTCAGGGTGACCGTGCCCTTCATCAGCGCCGAGTGGCCGGGGAAGCTGCAGAAGAACGACAGCGGCGCGCCGGCGGCGACGAGCCTGGCGACCGGCACGCTGACGCTGGTGGTTTCGCCGCCGCCCACCACCTTGCTGTGGGCGATGACGCGGGCGTCGCCGGCCTTGACGTAGTCGGCGGCCAGCCCGGCCTTGATGCCGTCCGTGTCGATGCCGTGCATGTCGGCGGTCCTGGCCACCACCACGTTGTGGCCCATCACGTTTTTGGCCATCTTGCCGGCGTGCTTCAGGTTGATGGTGAAGTTGGCGCAGCTTTTGGGCACGTCGATGTTGGCGACGTTGTAGCGCATGGCGTCGTTGCCCTCCACGTTCACCGAGCAGGCGTCGGCGGCATGGGCGGCGCCGGCGGCGCCAAGGGCGAGGGTGGAGGCGATCATCAGTTTGCGGAACATGGGAAGACTCCTGTTGCGACGGGTTTGCCCTGTGAACGGGCAGCAGACAATGCTGCGACCGGCGTTGCCGGCAGGCAAGTGACGCAATGTCGCAGGCACCCAGCCACGGTAGCGCCCGACCGTTGGTCGGGCGGGGCTTGCCGCACGCCGGGCGATGGTGCCGACCAATGGTCGGCACCCACCGGGTTCGTCATCGTGTCATGCGGATTGGGCGTAGGTCGGGGCTACGCCCCCGACGCTCCTGCTGAGTATCGGGGATGTAACCCCGACCTACCCATCATGCGGGATCGAAGCGGCCGTCCCGCTCAGGAATTGGCGATGCGGATCGCCGCGGCGGCGGTCAGCGGCGCCAGCAATGCGCTGACCACCAGCCCGGCGCCGAGCAGCAGCAGCGCACCGCTGGCATCGAAACCCTGCGCCGAAGCAGCCACCGCGCCGGCGCCGAATACCAGCACCGGCACGTACAGCGGCAGCACCAGCAGTGCCAGCAGGATGCCGGAGCGGCGCATGCCCACGGTCAGCGCGGCCACCACCGCGCCGAGCAGGCTCAGCAGCGGCGTGCCCAGCGCCAGCGAGGCCAGCAGCACCGGCAGCTGCGCGTGCGGCAGGCCCATCAGCTCGGCCAGCAACGGGCTGACCAGCACCAGCGGGAATGCCGTGGTCAGCCAGTGCGAGAACACCCGCACCGCCACCAGCCATGCCAGCGGCACCGGCGACAGCAGCCACTGCTCCAGCGAACCGTCCTCGGCGTCGCCGCGGAACAGCGTGTCCAGCGACAACAGCCCGGCCAGCAGCACCGACAGCCACAGCACCGCCGACGCCACCCGCCGCAGCAGTTCCGGGTTGCCGCCCAACGCAAGGGCGAACAGCGCCACCACCAGCAGCGCGAACAGGATCGGCTGCGCAGCATCGCCGCGGCGGCGCCACAGCAGTTTCAGGTCGCGCGCCAGCAACGCGGTGGCGGCACTGGCCAGGGTAGGGCGCGGGCCGGGCAGGTTCATGCCGCGGCCTCCGCCGCGTCGGCGCGACCGAGGGTGAAGGTGCGGTTGCGCACCGGCGGCGCGGCATAGGCGCCGTGGGTGGTGACCAGCGCGGCGCCACCGCTGCGCAGGTGCGCGGAAATCATCCGGTTGACCAGGTTGATGCCGTCCAGGTCGAGGTTGGCGTAGGGCTCGTCGAGCAGCCACACCGGCGCCGGCGACAGCCACATGCGGGCCAGCGACAGCCGCTTCTTCTGCCCGGCCGAGAGCTGCCGCACCAGCGCGTCCTCGTGGCCGGCCAGGCCGACGATGGCCAGCGCGTCACCGGGCATCTGCCGCGTGCGCCGCCCGTGCAGGCCGCACAGCACGTGCAGGTTCTCCAGCGCACCCAGGTCCTGTTTCAACGCGGGGAGGTGGCCGAGGTAGGCGATGAAGCGCGACCGCTCCTCGTGCCCGGCCGGGCGCCCGTCGATCTCGATCGTCCCCTCGTCCGCACGCAGCAGCCCGGCCAGCACCCGCAGCAGGGTGGTCTTGCCGACGCCGTTGCCGCCCTGCACCAGCAGTGCCTCGCCGGCATCGACATGCAGGTCGAGCGGGCCGAACACCGGGTCGTCGTTGCGGGTGAAGCGCAGTGCGCGCGCGGCGAGCAGCGGCTGGGCGTTCGTGGTCTGGCTCATCGGATCGGGCGCATCCGTCCTCGGGTGGGGAAGCGCGGGCTGGCTGGCGCATCGGGCCGGCCATTATAGGTGCGCGCAGCCCGCGCGGCCGGCATTGCGTACACTCGCCACTCCTTCCCCGGCACCCGCGCAACGATGCAACCGCAGACCAAGCTGCCCAAGGTGGGCACCACCATCTTCACCGTGATGTCGCAACTGGCCGCCGAGCACGGCGCGGTCAACCTCGGCCAGGGCTTTCCCGATTTCCCGGCGCCGCAGCGGCTGCTCGACGAAACCGCCAAGGCCATGCGCGAGGGCCTGAACCAGTACGCGCCGATGACCGGCGTGGCGCCGCTGCGCCAGGCCATCGCGCGGAAGGTGCTGGACTGCTACGGCGCACAGGTCGATGCCGACAGCGAAATCACGGTGACCTCGGGCGGCACCGAGGCGATCTTCAACGCCATCCACGCGGTGGTGCGCGCAGGCGATGAAGTGATCGTGCTCGACCCGGCCTACGACTGCTACGAACCGGCCATCGACCTGGCCGGCGCGCGCGCGGTGCACGTGGCGCTGGACCCGCGGACCTTCGCGGTGGACTGGGACAAGGTTCGCGCGGCGATCACGCCGAGGACGCGCATGCTGATGGTCAACACCCCGCACAACCCGTCCGGGGCGATGCTCGGCGCGGCCGACATGCAGGCGCTGGCCGACCTGCTGCGTGGCACCGGCATCTACCTGATCTCCGACGAGGTGTACGAGCACATCGTCTACGATGGCGCCCGCCACGAATCGGCGCTGCGCTACCCGGAGCTGCGCGAGCGCGCCTTCGTCATCTCCAGCTTCGGCAAGACCTACCACTGCACCGGCTGGAAGGTCGGCTACGCCATCGCGCCGCCGGCGCTGAGCGCCGAGTTCCGCAAGGTGCACCAGTACAACACCTTCACCACCTACGGCCCGGCGCAGTATGGGTTTGCGGCGATGATCCGCGACGAGCCCGAACACCATCTGCAACTGGGCGCGTTCTACCAGAGCAAGCGCGATCGTTTCCGCGAACAACTGCTGACCACGCGGCTGCAGCCATTGCCGGTGCCGGGCGGCTATTTCCAGCTGGTGGACTACTCGGCGGTCAGCGACCTGCCGGACCACGAATTCGTCAAGTGGTTGACCATCGAGAAGGGCGTCACCGCGATCCCACTGTCGCCGTTCTACGAAAACCCGCCGGAAGGGCAGCGGCTGGTGCGGCTGTGCTTCGCCAAGAACGAGGCCACGCTGGACGTGGCGATCGAGCGGCTGCAAAAGCTCTGATCCCCGTAGGCCGGGGTTACACCCCCGGCGCTCCGTGCATCACGGCGTCGGGGGCATAGCCCCGACCTACCCGGATTTTTCAAATCACGAATCACCCATCACGAATCACGGCCTCCATGAACGACCTCCGCATTTCCCTCGTGCAAGGCGACACCCGCTGGCACGATCCAGCCGGCAACCGCGAGCACTACGCCGCACTGCTGGCGCCGCTGGCCGGCGGCACCGACCTGGTGATCCTGCCGGAAACCTTCACCAGTGGCTTCTCCAACGACGCCATCGACAGGGCCGAGGACATGGACGGCCCGACCGTGGCCTGGATCCGCGAGCAGGCACGCGTGCTGGGCGCGGCGGTCACCGGCAGCGTGCAGCTGCGCGTCGGTGGCGAGGTGTTCAACCGCCTGCTGTGGGCCACGCCGGACGGCGGGCTGCGGCACTACGACAAGCGCCACCTGTTCCGCTATGCCGGCGAGCACAAGCGCTACGCCGCCGGCCGTGAACGCCTGTGCGTGGAGTGGAAGGGCTGGCGGATCAACCCACAGGTCTGCTACGACCTGCGCTTCCCGGTGTTCTGCCGCAACCGCTTCGACGTGGAGCGGGCGGGACAGATGGATTTCGACCTGCAGATATTCGTCGCCAACTGGCCGTCGGTGCGCGCGCATGCGTGGCGCACGCTGGCCCGCGCGCGGGCGATCGAGAACCTGAGCTACGTGGCGGTGGTCAACCGCGTCGGCACCGATGGCAACGGCCTGCACTACGCGGGCGACAGCGCGGTGATCGATTTCCTCGGCCAGCCGCAGGTCGAGGTCCGCGAGCGCGAGCAGGTGGTCACCACCACCATTTCCGCCGCCGCACTGGCCGCCCACCGCGAGCGCTTCCCGGCGATGCTCGACGCCGACGCGTTCGAACTGGCCGGCCCCGCGGCCGGCTGAACGGAATCCGGACGCGGCGCCGCGCCATCGCATGCGCTGCACCGGCGGGCTGCTAGGCTCGGCGCATCTTCGACGGACGAAGGGAGTTGCAACCATGAAGAGAACAACGACGGCACTGCTGGTGCTGGCCGCGATGCTGGCGACACCGGCCGCGCAGGCGGCGGGCAACATCGACTGCGAACTGAACTTCAACCTGAGCGGCTGGTCGATCTTCTACAAGACTGCCTCCGGGCAGGGCACCATCACCTGCGACAACGGCGCGTCGATCCCGGTCAGCATCCGCGCCAAGGGCGGCGGCCTGACCGTAGGCAAGTCCAACGTCATCAACGGCCGCGGCAAGTTCACCGGCGCCTACAGCCTGAACGACCTGATCGGCACCTACGGCGGCGCCGAGGTGCATGCCGGCGCGTCACGTTCGAGCAACGCGCAGGTGGTGACCAAGGGCGATATCTCGCTGGCGCTGGCCGGCACCGGCCGCGGCTGGGACCTGGGCATCGGCTTCGGCAAGTTCGAGATCAGGCGCCGCTGAACCGACGGCGCGGGATACCGGTAGTGCCGGCCGCTGGCCGGCACCGCCCGGCCAACGGCCGGGCGCCACCTTCAAGAAGCCCCCACGCTCAATACAGGATGCGCGTGCGCAGCGTGCCCTCGATGGCCGCCAGTTCGCCGCGGATCGCGTTGGCCTGCTCCTCGGTGGCGGCAATGTCGATGACCACGTAGCCCAGCTTCGGGTCGGTGCGCAGGAACTGCCCGTCGATGTTGAGGTTGTGGCGCGAGAACACCTCGTTGATCTTCGACAGCACGCCCGGCACGTTGCGGTGGATGTGCAGCAGGCGCTGGCTCTGCGCATGCTCGGGCAGCGTGACCTCGGGGAAATTGACCGCCGACAGGGTGCTGCCGTTGTCGCTGTAGCGCACCAGCTTGGCGGCCACTTCAAGGCCGATGTTGTCCTGCGCCTCCAGCGTGGAGCCGCCCACGTGCGGGGTCAGGATCACGTTGTCGTGCGCGGTCAGCGGCGATTCGAAGCGGTCGCCGTTGCCCTTGGGCTCGACCGGGAACACGTCCACCGCCGCGCCGCCGAGGTGGCCCGAGCGCAGCGCCGCGTCGAGCGCGTCGATGACCACCACGGTGCCGCGCGCGGCGTTGATCAGGTGCGCGCCGGGCTTCATCTTCGCCAGCTGCGCCGCGCCGATCATCCACTGCGTGGAGGCGGTCTGCGGCACGTGCAGGGTGACGATGTCCGAGCGCGAAAGCAGGTCGTCCAGGCTGGCGGCCGCCTGCGCGTTGCCCAGCGACAGCTTGGCCTCGATGTCGTGGAAGATCACGTTCATGCCCATCGCCTCGGCCAGCACGCCGACCTGGGTGCCGATGTGGCCATAGCCGACGATGCCCAGCGTCTTGCCGCGCACCTCGTGGCTGCCGGTGGCGGATTTCGACCAGCCGCCACGATGGCATTCGGCATTCTTCTGCGGCACGCCGCGGGTGAGCAGGATCGCCTCGGCGATCACCAGCTCGGCCACCGAGCGGGTGTTGGAGTAGGGCGCGTTGAACACCGGGATACCGGCCAGCTCGGCCGCCTCCAGGTCCACCTGGTTGGTGCCGATGCAGAAGCAGCCCACCGCGATCAGGCGCTTGGCCTGTGCCAGCACCTCGGCGGTGAGTTGGGTGCGCGAGCGCAGGCCGACGATGTGCGCCTCGGCGATGCGCGCCTTCAACTCGTCTTCCGGCAGCGCCTTGGCGTGGTATTCGATCTGCGAATAACCGGCCGCCTTGAACGCATCCACCGCCGTCTGACTGACGCCCTCCAGCAACAAAACACGGATGTCCTGCTTCGGGAACGAGGTCTTCTTGGGCGACATGGCAGTGGCGGCTTGGTGGGGGAAGGGAGTTGCCGACTATGCCAGAAGGGAAGGGGTTTTGTGCACTGCGACAGTTGGTAATGTCTTGATAACCCGAAGGTTTCAGGTGAATCGATTGCGTCCGGTTACGGCTGCTGGACGTGCCGCGTCGTGGCTGTCAGGCTTTCCGGTCCCCCATCATGCCTCTGCCACCGCCATGACCGATCCGCGCCTGGAAACCCTGTTGCAGTCCTGCCCCGGGCTGCGCCTGAAGACCGAGCCGGCGGACCTGGAGCATTACGGCCGCGACTGGACCCGGCGCTGGACGCCGGCGCCGCTGGCGATCGCATTGCCGGGCAGCGTCGAGGAAGTGCAGGCGGTGCTGCGCTGGGCCAACGCGCACAAGGTGGCGGTGGTGCCGTCCGGCGGCCGCACCGGCCTGTCCGGCGGCGCGGTGGCGGCCAACGGCGAGCTGGTGCTGAGCCTGGAGCGCATGAACAAGGCGCTGGACTTCGACGCGGTCGACCGCACCCTGACCGTACAGGCCGGCATGCCGCTGGAAGCGGTGCACAACGCGGCGCTGGAGCACGGCCTGATCTACCCGGTGGATTTCGCCGCGCGCGGTTCCTGCACCATTGGCGGCAACATCGCCACCAATGCCGGCGGCATCCGCGTGATCCGCTATGGCAACACCCGCGAGTGGATCGCCGGGTTGAAGGTGGTGGCCGGCAATGGCGAGCTGCTGGAACTCAACAAGGGCCTGATCAAGAACTCCAGCGGCTACGACTTCCGCCAGCTGCTGGTCGGCTCGGAAGGCACGCTCGGCGTCGTCGTGGAAGCAACTCTGAAGCTCACCGACCCGCCGCCGGCCAGCAACGTGATGCTGCTGGCGCTGCCCAGCTTCGAGGTGCTGATGCAGGTGTTCGCCGCGTTCCGCGAGCGGATGCGGTTGGAGGCGTTCGAGTTCTTCACCGACCGCGCGGTGCACCACGTCACCGCCCACGGCGCGCAATACCCGTTCGCCGAAACCTACCCGTACTACGTGGTCACCGAGTACGCGGTGGCCGACGAGGCGGGCGAAGCCGCAGCGCTGGCCGCGTTCGAGCACTGCATGGAGCAGGGCTGGGTGCTCGATGGCGTCATCAGCACCAGCCAGGCGCAGGCGCAGCAGCTGTGGCGCCTGCGCGAGGGCATCACCGAATCGCTGGCGCGCTACAAGCCGTACAAGAACGACGTGTCGGTGCGCATCTCGGCGATGCCTGCGTTCCTTGAAGAAACGCAGGCACTGATCGGCGATGCCTACCCGCATTTCGACGTGGTCTGGTTCGGCCACATCGGCGACGGCAACCTGCACATCAACGTGCTCAAGCCCGACGACACCAGCGACGCCGAGTTCCTCGGCCAGTGCGAGCACGTCACCAAGCTGCTGGCGCAGGTGCTGCAGCGCTTCCACGGCAGCATCTCGGCCGAGCACGGCATCGGCCTGGTCAAGAAGCCCTACCTGTCCAGCACCCGTGACGCGGCGGAAATCGCGCTGATGCGCGGGGTGAAGCAGGCGTTCGACCCGAACGGGCTGCTGAACCCGGGCAAGCTGTTCGATTGAGTTTCCAACCCCCTGCATTTCGATGTCCGACTGCCTCACTTCGTCGTGAGCAGGAGTAAAGCGCGGGCTGTCACAAGCGAACACGGCATGTAGTGCAAAATGCGCTACAATTTCGTCATCCACCGGAGAGCGTGCCATGTCCTTTGCCACCGATCGCAGGGATCACCCCTTGTCGATGCGCCTGCCCGATGCCGATATCGCGGTGATCGACCGCGCCGCCTATCTACGCGGGCGCTCGCGTACCGATTTCGTGCGCGAGGCGGCGGTGCGTGCGGCCGAGGAAGTGCTGATGGAAGCCATGCCGGTACGGATGACCGCCGAAGGCTTCGAAGCGTTCATCCAGACGCTGTCCAGCCCGGCACAGGCGGTGCCGGAGATGATGGAGGTGCTGCAGCGGCCCGCGCCGTGGGAACGGCAGGGCGAAACCGGGCACGAGGCTTGAGGCGTGGCGCTGTCCGCGCCGGAGCCATTGACCGAAGCCCATGACATGGCTTCGTTCTCCTGTGGCAAGCCGGGGCTGGACCACTGGCTGTGGACGCGGGCGCTGGGCAACCAGCAAAAGGGCTTCACAGCGGTAATGGTGGTTCACGAAAGCCTGCGGGTGGTGGGCTATTACGGCCTTGCCCCGACCGCCATCGTGCCGGGGCGGCTGCCGCGTTCGATCCGCACCGGGCAGCCACCCGATCCGGTGCCATGCCTGCTGTTGGGGCAATTGGCCACCGATACCGGTTGGGCCGGGCAGGGCATCGGTACCGGCCTGCTCAAACATGCGTTGCAGCGCTGCGTGGCGGCTTCCATCCTGGTGGGTGGACGGGCATTGCTGGTGAATGCCATCGACGAGGAGGCCGCCGCGTTCTGGCGGCGGCGTGGATTCGTGGCGACCCGTGATGATCCGTGGATGCTGTTTCGTTCGATGGCGGACATTGCCGCCTCGATCGAAATGGCGGGGCAGGCTTGACGTCGTCTTGGGCCGTGCAAGCTGTTCGATTGAGCCGGCAGCCGCTACGCTTGCCTGCCTTCCCATCGATTCCCGACCGCCGATGATCCGTCCGCTCCTGTTCTGCACCCTGCTTGCCGCCTCCGCTCCGCTGCCGCTGCTGGCCTCCAGCTTCGCCGGCACCACCGCCGGCTCGGCCAGCGGTGCCTCGTCGCAGGGGTCGAGCAGTTCGTCGGACGACGACAAGGTCGTCCAGGCCGCACGCGAGGAAGCCGCCGGTTTCGTTGCCAGCGATGGCCAACTGCGCGGCGCGCGCCTGCAGGCGGCGCTGCTGCACCTGCGCCAGCACGATGCCGATGCCGCCACTGCCAGCGACATGGAACTGGCGCGGGCGATCCTCGCCCGCTGAAATGCGCCTGAGCGCATGGCTGGCCGTCGCGCTGCTGCTGGCCAGCGGCAGCGGCCATGCATTGGAATTGCGGCTGGACCCGGCGGGCCTGAACCCGCTCCAGCAACGGCAGGCCAGCGACTTGCTGGCGCGCGCGCAGGCGACGTTGCCTGAACGCTGGCGCGCCGATCCGCGACATTTTTCGCTGCATTTCGATCCACACCTGCCTGCCGACGTCGCCGGCAGGCACCGGCGCGGCGACCTGCGGCTGTCGCCGAATCTGCTGCAAATGACGCCCGCCGGCGAGACGCACGATCTGGCGCGCGCCACCGTGCTGCATGAAATCGCCCATGCCTTCGACCGCGGCGAAGGCGGCGGCTGGTCGCGGCAAGCGCAGTTCCGCCGCCTTGCCGGCTGGGATCGGCGCGGCGCCAATCCCTACGCATTGCGCAGCCCCGACGACTACGAGCGCCACAGCCCGGCCGAGGCGTTCGCGGTCAACCTCGAGTGGTATCTGCTCGATCCGCAGTACCGCTGCCGGCGGCCGGCGCTGGCGGCGTGGTATCGCCAGCAATTGGGGCCGGCGCCGCTGCCGGAAGCGGCCTGCACCGATGCGCTGCCGCTGCTGGTGGCCGGCACCGGCGCGGCGCAACTGGAACTGGAAACACTGGACCCGGCCCGCGTGTACGCGGTGGATTACCTGCTGGCCGGCAGCGGCGACGCGGCGATGAGCCGCTTCGGCCACGCCATGCTGCGGCTGGTGGTCTGCGCGCCGGGCCGCGTTCCCGGCCCGCGCTGCCGGATGGACCTGGCTTACCACCGGGTGCTGTCCTTCCGCGCCTTCGTCAACGACGTGCAGATTTCCAACTGGCTCGGGTTGAGCGGTGCCTATCCGGCGCGGTTGTTCGTGCTGCCGCTGGACCAGGTGATCGAGGAATACACCCGCACCGAGCTGCGCGACCTGCAGGCCTGGCCGCTGGCCTTGTCGTCGGCGCAGGTCGACGCGCTGCTGCAACTGGCTGCCCGCGCGCACTGGAGTTACGACGGCCGCTACCGCTTCATCGGCAACAACTGCGCGGTGGAAAGCGGACGACTGCTGGATCTGGCGCTGACGCCGCAACGGCGGCGCTTGCAGGCCATCACCCCGCGCGGCGTGTTGCATCGGCTGCAGGCTGCCGGCCTGGCCGACGTGCAACCGCCATCGGCGCGCAGCGGGGACGGCCTGTATTTCGCTTCGGCCCGCGAGGATTACCGGCAACTGCTGCATGGCCTGCAACAGGCCGGGCTGGCGCCGCCACTGCCGCTGGAGCGCTGGCTGGACAGCCCGGCACGGCAACGCGGCACGCTGCCGCCGGACCTGCCATTGCAGCCGACCGCGGCGTGGTGGGTGCTGGAAACCGCCGCACTGCGCCGGGCCGAGCTGCGCGCGCTCGCGCAGCTGAAGCGACGGCTGGGGCAGGGCGCCCCAGAGCTGCAGGCACGGCTGGCCGACTGGCAACACTTCAGCGGCCTGTTCGACGCGCCGGCATCGCTGCTGCCGGCGGCAGGCTACGGCATCGTCCAGCCCGAGGAACTGGCCGCGCTGGAACAGGCACTGGCCCGGCACGGCGAGGAGGCGCAGGCGCGCTGGCAAGGCCTGCACGAAGCCGCCGAACAGGCCTTGCCGCGCGCGCAGCGGCTGGAACTGGAGCAGGCTCGGCAGCGCGTGCAGTGGCTGGCCACGCGCATGCGGCAACTGGCCGCCGCGGCGGACTGAGGCCGGGGACGGGCGGCATCAGCGGCGTTCTTGACCTTGGTCAGGGCGATGGCCGGAGCGCGGCCTAGCATGGAACGCGTTTCCCACGATTGGAGTTCCCGATGAATGCCTCGCTTGATCCCGCTCCCAACGTCCATGTCTTCGACGCCCGCGGCGTGGCCCGCCGCTTCCGCCATTCCGCGATCTTTGGCGCGCTGGGCGCGTTGCGCAACGGCGAAACCATGCGCTTCGTCAACGACCACGACCCGATCCCCCTGCTGGGCCAGCTGACCCAGCGCTTCGGCGAACACCTGTCGATCAACTACCTGCAGCGCGGGCCGGAGGCGGTGGTGATCGACTTCGGCATCCAGGGCCTGCCGGAGGAGTGAGCCGTGGCCTTCCCCGAGTTCTTCGAGCAGGCCCCGCGCATCGCCGTGCATGACGCACTGGCGCGCCTCCTCGGCGCCAGCGACGACGGCCGGATCGAATACGGCTATGCCGATGCGGTGAAGCTGGCCGGGCATTCCTGCCCGACCGTGGCCGGGGCCTGGCTGATGGTGCGCGCGGCACTGCAGGCGCTGTACCGCGGGCAGTTGCCCGAGCGCGGCGGGGTCCGGGTGGACATGGGCGAAGCCGAGGATGCCGGCACCACCGGCGTCGTCGCCCAGGTCTTCACCTTGATTACCGGTGCGGCGGCCGGCAACGGCTTCCAGGGCGTGGGCGGCCGATTTTCGCGCCACAACCTGCTGCGTCACGGCGCCGGGGGCGGCAACACGGCCCGTTTCACCCGCACCGACAGCGGCGCGGCGGTGGAGGTGGGCATGGACCTGTCCGGGGTGCCGGCCGACGTGCCGCTGCGGCCGCTGCTGGCCAGTGCGCTGGCCGACGATGCCAGCGACGCCACCCGGGCCGAATTCGCCCGGGTCTGGCAGGGCAGGGTGCGCCGGTTGCTGCTCGAACATGCCGACGACCCGGCGGTGATCCAGGTCCGTCCGCTGGCCTGAGCCGGCCTGCGGCGGTCGGCTTGCCGTGCGTGAAAGGCGGGCCGCCGGGCGGTCCGCCTCAATAGTCGTAGTTAAGGGTCAGCCGGTTTTCCCGGTAATCGACACGGTGCCGGCGTTGCTGCTGGACCGCGAAGGCGTTGTGCACGCTCCAGCCCTTCAATGCCCCCTCGAAGCGGTAACTGGCGAATACCATGTATTCGCGCTGGCCGATGGACGGCTGGCCCGCGGCCGGGCTCAGGTCCATGTACGACCAGCGTGCCCCCCAGCGCAGTTGCCGGCTGGCCGCCACCTCCAGGTCCAGCGACCACGCATCGCCGGTTCCCAGGTCCTGGGTGCTGGTCAGGTAAGGCTGGGCGAACAGCGGCCCGGAGGTCTGGTAGCTGGCGTAGGGCGTCGCCACCGCGCCATTGCGGAAGGCCCCGGCCCGGTGCGGCATGTGGTTGTGGTTGAGCGTGGCCGTCAGCCGGGGGCTGCGCACGCCCACGCGCAGGCCATAGGTGCGGTTGTCCACCGGCCCCAGCAGGGCCGCGCCCTGTTCGTGCTGGGCAATGAACTGCACGGCCGCGAACGGGCGCAGCAGACCGTGGCCGGCGGCCATCTCGGCCTGCCCGAAATACAGGTCGGCATAGTCCAGGTAGCGGATCAGCCAGATCTGGCCACTGGCATCGACCGCGCCCAGCGCGGTCTTTCCTGCGCCGCCCATTGCCCAGAAGCCGTCGGTGGCGGCGTCGCCGGCATTGGGCGGATGGAGCGAGAAGCGGCGGTTGTAGTTGGTGCTGCGCGAGAACGATTCGTCGATGCGCGACTTGTAGCGGAACATGCGCACCACGGTGAAATGCTTGCCACCTTCGCCAAGGCGCAGGCGCACGCCCTGATAGAGCTGCGGCACGATGCGGAAATCGAAGCTGGCGGTGAAGGGCACCTCGTCGAGGGTTTGGTTGCCGGCGCGCAGCGACAGTTTTTCGCCCTGCCATTGCAGCCAGGTTTCGCCCATCACGGTGAGGTTGCGGCCGAGGTCGCGTTCGCGGCCCGTGCCGGCGTGCACCAGGTTGCGTTGCAGGTAGCCGCTGGCGCGCAGCGAAACGCCATGCAGCGGCGCGGTGGTGAAGCCGAGCCGGCCGCCGGCCGCGACGGTGTCGCGATCGACGCCTTCGGCGAAGAAGGCATTGCCGGTAGCGTAGTACAGGCCGCGCAGGTTGGCGTCCACACGGCCCTGGCCGAACATCTGCCGCAGGTCCTGCGCCGGCTGCGGCTCGGCGGCAACGGCGGGGGCGAAGGCCGGGGCCAGCAGGAGCGGCAGCAGGTGGCGGAGGGGCGGGGCCATGCCGGCTTATCGGCTGGGCAAGGGCAATCCTTCAGCCTGTCCTTCCTTCTTCCCCCGGCCGGGGCGAGCAGGTGAGTGATATCGGGCTGCACGAGGCTTCGCCCGTACCCTCTCCCCAACCCCTCTCCCAAGGGGAGAGGGGCTTTGATTTCCTGCGTCGGGAAATCAGTCGGCGCGGCCGCCGAACTCACCGGTGGTGGTGTTGACCAGGATGCGCTCGCCGTTGGCGATGTATTCCGGGACCATGATCTCGATGCCGGTATTGAGCTTGGCCGGCTTCGGGCGCTTGGTCGCGGTGCCGCCCTTCAGCTCCGGCGGGGTCTCGACCACTTCCAGGGTGACGTGCTGCGGCAACTGGATCGCCACCGGCTGCTCGTCGATCACCTGCACGTAGATCCCGGCCAGGCCCTCGGTGATGTAGCCGGCGTCATCGCCGACCACGTCCGCGTCCAGCGTGTACGGGGTGTAGTCCTCGTCGTCCATGAACACGAAGGCGTCGCCGTCCATGTACGAGAAGGTGGACTGGCGGCGCAGCAGCTCGACTTCCGGCAGGTTGTCGTCGGCGTCGAAACTGGCGTCGAGCTTGTTGCCGCCCGGCACGCTGTACATGATGAAACGGAAGCGGACGTTGCCGCCGCGGCCTTGTGGCGAGCTGCGCTCGATGTCGCGGATCTGGTAGACGCCGTTGTTGTATTCGACGACGTTGCCTTTCTTGATGTCGGAGGCTTTCATGCTTGGAAAGTCGGTTGGGGTAAGGGGTGAATTGAAACGGGCGCCTTGTGGGCGCCCGCGGGTGGGTTACTTGGGCGCCAGGCGCACGGCGCCATCCAGGCGGATGGTTTCGCCGTTGAGGTAGGGGTTGGAGATGATGTGGCCGACCAGCATGGCGAAGTCCTCCGGCTGGCCCAGCCGCGACGGGAACGGGATCGAGGCGGCCAGCGACTCCTGCACGTTGGCCGGCATGCCGTCCACCATCGGCGTCCAGAACACGCCCGGCGCAATGGTCATCATGCGGATGCCGAAGCGCGCCAGTTCGCGCGCCATCGGCAGGGTCATGCCGACCACGCCGCCCTTGGAGGCAGAGTAGGCGGCCTGGCCGATCTGGCCCTCGTAGGCGGCGACCGAGGCGGTGTTGACGATCACCCCGCGCTCGCCGTCGGCGTTGGCCTCGTTGTGCTGCATCAGGTCGGCGGCGGCCTTGGCGACGTTGAAGCTGCCGACCAGGTTGACCATCACCGTGGTCTGGAAATTGGCCAGCGGCATCGGTGCCTCGCGGCCGAGCACGCGGCCGGCGCCGAGGATGCCGGCGCAGTTCATCACCATGTTCAGCCCGCCGAGGAACTCGCGCGCGGCGGCCAAGTTGGCGGCCACGCCGGCCTCGTCGGTGACGTTGGTGGTGAAGTAGCGGGCATTGCCCGTGCCAAGTTCGGCCACCGCGGCCGTGCCTTTCTCCTCGTTGAGGTCGAACAGCGCGACCTTGCCGCCATTGGCGACGAGGAAGCGGGCCACGCCAAGGCCGAGGCCGGAGACACCGCCGGTGACGACGGCGCGGACGGAGGACAACTGCATCGGGACGATCCTGCGGTGGATGAAAGCGGCAATTCTAGCCGATGGCGGTTCAAAGCCCCCTCCTTCGCGGAGAGGGCCGGTGATGCTGAGCTACCGATCGTAGGTCGGGGCTACGCCCCCGACGCTTCATGCATACAGCCGTCGGGGCGTAGCCCCGACCTACCAGAAACCTTCTCCTCCCCGTGGCAATGGGGAGGACACGTCACCCCGCCATCGCCTTGCCGACCTTGCTGCCGTTGTCGCGCCCCAGCACCGCGGCCAGCCAACGCCCGGTTTCCGCCAGCGCCGGCAGGTCGATGCCGGTGTCCATGCCCATGCCATGCAGCATGTAGACCACGTCCTCGCTGGCAACGTTGCCACTGGCGCCGCGTGCATACGGACAACCGCCGGTGCCGCCAACTGCCGAGTCCACAACGCGCACGCCTTCCTCCAGGCAGGCGGCGATGTTCGCCAGCGCCTGCCCCCAGGTGTCGTGGAAATGCACCGCCAGCGCCGCCATCGGCACTTCCGCGGCGACCGCGCGCAGCATCGCGCGCGCCTTCAGCGGCGTGCCGACGCCGATGGTGTCGCCCAGCGAAATCTCGTAGCAGCCGCTTTCATGCAGCGCACGCGCCACCCGCACCACGTCGGCCAGCGGCACCTCGCCCTGATAGGGGCAGCCCAGCACGGTGGAGACATAGCCGCGCACCTTGACACCATCGGCCTTGGCGCGTTCCAGCACCGGCGCGAAGCGCTGCAGCGATTCGTCGATGCCGGCATTGGTATTGGTGCGGTTGAACTGCTCGGAGGCGGCGGTGAATACCGCCACTTCGTCGGCGCCGGCCGCCGCCGCGCGCGCGTAGCCCTGTTCGTTGGGCACCAGCACCGGGTAGGCGATGCCGGGGCGGCGGGTGATGCCGGCCATGACCTCGGCAGCGTCGGCCAGTTGCGGCACCCATTTCGGGCTGACGAAGCTGGTGGCCTCGATGCTGCGCAGGCCGGTGGCCGAGAGGCGGTCGATCAGCGTGATCTTGTCGGCGGTGGCGACCTGCTGCTTCTCGTTCTGCAGGCCGTCGCGCGGGCCGACCTCGACAATGCGGACGAAATCGCTCATGTCAGTGCGCCGCCATCCAGCGCGGTGCGCGCTTTTCGAGGAAGGCCGACAGACCCTCGCGGCCCTCGTCGGAAGCGCGCAGGGCGGCGATCAAGCCGGCGTTGGCGCCGTCCAGCGCATCGCGGTCGGCACCAAGCGCCAGTACGTCACGCACCAGCGCCTTGGCCGAAGCCGTGGCGACCGGGCCGGCCTTGCCGAGCAGCGCCAGCTGCGCCTGCACCGCCGCGTCCAGCGCATCGGCGGCCACCACCTGGTGCACCAGCCCGATCCGCTGCGCGGTGGCGGCGTCGAAATGCTCGCCGCTGGCGAACCAGCGCCGGGCCTGGCGCGGGCCGATGGCGGCGATGACGTAGGGCGAGATCACCGCCGGCAGCAGGCCGAGGCGGCTTTCGGTCAACCCGAAGCGCGCGCCCTCGGCGGCGATGGCGATGTCGCAGCAGGCCACCAGCCCGACGCCGCCGCCGAACGCGGCGCCGTGCACGCGGGCGAGGGTCGGCTTGGGCAATTCGTCCAGGGTGCGCATCAGCCGGGCAAGGGCGAGGGCGTCCTGGCGGTTCTCCTCCTGCGAGGCGTTGGCCATTGCCCGCATCCATTGCAGGTCGGCGCCGGCCGAGAACGAGGGGCCTTCGCCGGCCAGCACCACCACACGCACCGCCGGGTCGGCGCCCAGTGCTTCGAGGGTGGCGGTCAGGCTGGCGATCAGGCCGGCGTCGAAGGCGTTGTGCAGCTCGGGCCGGTTCAGGCGCAGCGTGGCCACCGCACCGTCGTGGTCCACGCGCAAGGCATTGCTCATCAGGCAGTTCCGCGGATTGTTTGCAATGCAACGAATGATAGCGGGGCGGCCGGCGGGCGCCATGACGCGGCGCGGCGATGGTACTATTGATAACCATTCTTGATTAGCAACATGAGCGCCCATCCAGTGACGTTGTCGGATTTGCCGCTGCACGCCGCCGCGCAGGTGGAAGAAGTGCAGGACATGCATGCCAATGATGCGATCGCCCGGCGGTTGCGCGAATTGGGTTTCGTCGGTGGCGAGGACGTGCGCATGGTGGCCCGGGGGCCGCTCGGCGGCGAACCGCTGCTGGTGCAGGTCGGCTTCACCCGTTTCGCGCTCCGGCGCAGCGAGGCCGCGCGCATCCGGGTACGCAACGGAGGCACGGCATGAACGCGGCGACGGCGGTGACCCGGCTGGCCCTGGTCGGCAACCCGAACTGCGGCAAGACCGCGCTGTTCAACCAGCTCACCGGCAGCCGCCAGAAGGTGGCCAACTACGCCGGCGTGACCGTGGAGCGCAAGGAAGGGCGCATGCGCGGGCCGTCCGGCCGCGAATACGCGGTGCTCGACCTGCCGGGCGCCTACAGCCTGCAGCCGGCCAGCCTCGACGAGGCCATCACCCGCGACCTGTGCCGCGGCTTCTACCCCGGCGAGGCCGCGCCGGACGCGCTGGTGTGCGTGATCGACGCCACCAACCTGCGCCTGCACCTGCGTTTCGCGCTGGAAGTGCGCGAGCTGGGAAAACCAATGATCGTGGCGCTGAACATGGTCGACGCCGCGCGCCGCCGCGGCATCGAGATCGACGTGGCGGCGCTGGAACAGGCGCTCGGCGTGCCCGTGGTGGAAACCGTGGCGGTGCGCTACAACGGCGCCAACGAACTGGTCAGGCGCATCGACGCGCTGATGCCGCAGCCGGCGTCGATGCAACCGCCGGCGGTGGAGGCCGGCGCCGACCACCATGCGCAGGTGCGCGACATCCTCGCCAGCGCGGTGAAGATGCCCAGCCGCACGGCGAAGATCGACGATGCGCTGGACCGCTGGCTGCTGCACCCGGTGTTCGGGCTGCTGACCCTGGCGGTGGTGATGTTCCTGATCTTCCAGGCGGTCTACGCCTGGGCCACGCCGCTGATGGACGGCATCGAGGCCGCGTTCGGCTGGCTGGGCGAAATGGTCGGCGAACACCTGCCGGAAGGGCCGCTGGCCAGCCTGCTCACCGACGGCATCATCGCCGGCGTCGGCGGGGTGGTGGTGTTCCTGCCGCAGATCCTGATCCTGTTCTTCTTCATCCTCGCGCTGGAGGAGTCCGGCTACCTGCCGCGCGCGGCGTTCCTGCTGGACAGGATGATGGCCGCCGCCGGCCTGTCCGGGCGCTCGTTCATCCCGCTGCTGTCCAGCTTCGCCTGCGCGGTGCCGGGCATCATGTCCACCCGCAGCATCCAGGACCCGCGCGACCGGCTGGCGACGATCCTGGTCGCGCCGTTGATGACCTGTTCGGCGCGGCTGCCGGTGTATGCGCTGCTGATCGGCGCGTTCATCCCGGAAAAGACCGTGTGGGGCGTGTTCAACCAGCAGGGGCTGGTGCTGTTCGGGCTGTACGTGGCCGGCATCGTCAGCGCGCTGGCGATGTCGTGGACGATGAAGAAGTTCCGCCGCGACAAGAGCGAGCACCCGCTGCTGCTGGAGCTGCCGTCCTACCGCCTGCCGCACCCGCGCGACCTGGCCGTGGGCCTGTACGAGCGCGGCATGATCTTCCTCAAGCGCGTGGGCGGCATCATCCTGGCGCTGACCATCCTGCTGTGGTTCCTGCTGTCGTTCCCCGGCGCGCCGGAGAGCGCGACGCTGCCGGCCATCGACTACAGCTTCGCCGGCCAGATCGGCCATGCGATGGCGGTGTTCTTCGCGCCGCTGGGCTTCAACTGGCAGATCTGCATCGCGCTGATCCCCGGTCTGGCCGCGCGTGAAGTGGCGGTGGCCTCGCTGGCGACGGTGTACGCGCTGTCGGCGGCCGACGACGATGCCGCCACCCAGGCGCTGACCCCGCTGATCAGCGACGGCTGGTCGCTGGCCACCGCGCTGTCGCTGCTGGTCTGGTACATCTACGCGCCGATGTGCATCTCGACGTTGGCGACCATCAAGCGCGAAACCAACTCGTGGAAGCAGATGGCGTTCGCCACCTTCTACCTGTTCGCCGCGGCGTGGCTGGCCTCGCTGGTGACCTACCAGGTGACCGTGGCGCTGGGAGGCGGCTGATGCAGCGGGGGCTGCTGCTGCAGTACGCGATCATCGCGCTGGCCGTGCTGGTCAGTGCGTGGGTGGTGCTGAAGAAGCAGTTCCCCGGTGTGGTGCGGCGCCTGCGCGGCAGGCTGGCGCTGTGGCTGCTGAAACCGCAGCGCTCGCCGCGCCTGCAGGCGCTTGGGCAGCGGCTGGCACCGCCGGCATCGGGCGGCGACAGCACCTGCGGCGGCTGCGACGGCTGCGGGCCGAGTCCACCCAAGCAGCATTGACGCCGAGGGACGTGGCGGCGGCTCGTCGATGGGCAGGTCGGGGCTACGCCCCCCGACGGCGGGAATCCAAAGCGCCGGGGATGTAACCCCGGCCTACGGCTGCGGACCGAAGCCCCGGTAGTGCCGGCCGCTGGCCGGCAACCCCGCATATCCGGCCTTCTTTCCGACATCCTTGCGGATGCCGGCCAACGGCCGGCACTACTTGTTTTCCAGCGCGCTTGAACGTAGCGTTCCGGGCATGGACGAGACCCCCACGCGTTTGTTGATCCACGGTGCTTCCGGCCGCATGGGCCAGGCCCTGCTGCGGCTGGCGGCCGAAGACCCGTCGCTGCAGGTGGTGGCCGCGGTGGTGCGCAGGCCGCCCGCGCAGCGCGTGATCGACGGCGTGCCGCATTTCGCCGCCAGCGAATTGTCCGGCGTGCCGCCGTTCGACGTCGCCATCGATTTCAGCCTGCCGGAAGGTTTCGACCCGGTGCTGGCGTTGTGCGTGGCGCGCGGCGCCGGCTTCGTCTCCGGCACGACCGGCATCGACGCCTCCCGACAGGCGGCGCTGGACGCGGCGGCGGCCGGCATCCCGCTGGTGTGGGCGACCAACTTCAGCCTCGGCGTGGCGGTACTGGCCGAGCTGGTCGAACGCGCGGCCGCCAGCCTGCCGGGCTGGGATTGCGACATCGTCGAATCGCACCACGTGCACAAGAAGGACGCGCCTTCGGGCACCGCGCTGACCCTCGGCGAATCGGCGGTGCAGGGCGGGGCCGAGCCGCGCTACGCCAGCCTGCGCGCCGGCGACATCATCGGCGAGCATTTCGTCCAGTTCAGCGGGTTGGGCGAGCGGGTGGAGCTGGTCCACCGCGCCAGCAACCGCGACATCTTCGCCCGCGGCGCGCTGCACGTGGCCCGCCAGCTCTCCGGCCGTGCGCCCGGCCGCTACCGGGTGCGCGACCTGGTCGGCGCCTGAGCGGCCGGCCGTCCCCCGCGGGTTCAAATGGTTGCATGACGAAGTGAATGCGCCGCATTGCGGCGCTGGCGCAGGGGCCGCCGTTGCCTTTACAATTCCCGCTCGCCGAATCACGTCAGCCGGACCGGTTTAACACCGCCGTCCGCGCTTTTTTGCAACCGGTTTTTGCCGTGAGCGCAGGCGTGGCTTCGGAGCCCCCTCGGTAGCCAAAGTGAGATTCCCGTGACCCAAGCCGCAATCCTCGTGCTCGAAGACGGCACCGTATTCGAGGGCGAATCCGCAGGCGCGCCCGGCCTGTCCGTGGGTGAGGTGGTGTTCAACACCGCCATGACCGGTTACCAGGAAATGCTGACCGATTCGTCCTACACGCGGCAGATGATCACCCTGACGTACCCGCACATCGGCAACACCGGTACCAACGAACAGGACAACGAGGCGTCGCGGGTCTGGGCCGCCGGCCTGATCGTGCGCGACGTGCCGCGCCGCCCGAGCAGCTGGCGCAACCGGCAATCGCTGCCGGACTGGCTGGTCCAGCGCGGCGTGGTCGCCATCGCCGGCATCGATACCCGCAAGCTGACCCGCCTCCTGCGCGAGCGTGGCGCGCAGAACGGCGCGCTGATGGCCGGCGACGACATCGACGTGGAAAAGGCACTGGAAGCGGCGCGCAAGTTCCCCGGCCTGAAGGGCATGGACCTGGCCAAGGTGGTCAGCACCGACAAGCCCTATCCGTGGCGTGAAGGCCAGCTTGACCTCGACACGAACGAGTTCATCGGTCTGGGCGCGAAAAGCATTGAGAAGTCCGCACATGGAAGTGCGGGCTCTTGTGCGGGACGCACATACAACGTCGTCGCCTACGACTTCGGCGTGAAGACCAACATCCTGCGCATGCTCGCCGAGCGCGGCTGCGAACTCACCGTGGTGCCGGCGCAGACCCCGGCCGCCGAGGTGCTGGCGATGAACCCCGACGGCGTGTTCCTGTCCAACGGCCCCGGCGACCCGGAGCCGTGCGACTATGCCATCGCCGCGATCAGGACGTTCGTCGAGAAGAAGATCCCGACCTTCGGCATCTGCCTCGGCCACCAGCTGCTGGGCCTGGCCTCGGGCGCGCGCACCATGAAGATGGGCCACGGCCACCACGGCGCCAACCATCCGGTGCAGGACCTCGACAGCGGCCGGGTGATGATCACCTCGCAGAACCACGGCTTCGCCATCGACGAGGCCACGCTGCCGGCCAACGTCCGCGTCACCCATCGCTCGTTGTTCGACCAGACCATCCAGGGCATCGAGCGTACCGATGCCCCCGCTTTCAGCTTCCAGGGTCACCCTGAAGCTTCCCCCGGCCCCCACGATGTCGCGCCGCTGTTCGATCGGTTCGTCGCGCTGATGGAGAAGAACTGACATGCCAAAGCGTAGCGACCTCAAGACCATTCTCATCATCGGCGCCGGCCCGATCGTCATCGGCCAGGCCTGCGAGTTCGACTACTCCGGCGCGCAGGCGTGCAAGGCGCTGCGCGAGGAGGGCTACCGCGTGGTGCTGGTCAACTCCAACCCGGCCACGATCATGACCGACCCGGAGATGGCCGACGCGGTCTACATCGAGCCGATCAACTGGCAGACGGTCGAGAAGATCATCGCCAAGGAAAAGCCCGACGCGCTGCTGCCGACGATGGGCGGGCAGACCGCGCTGAACTGCGCGCTGGACCTGGCCGACAACGGCGTGCTGGAGAAGTACGGCGTCGAGCTGATCGGCGCCAAGCGCGAGGCCATCCGCATGGCCGAGGACCGCGAGCTGTTCCGCGTGGCGATGGGCGAGATCGGGCTGGAATGCCCGAAGGCCGCCGTCGCCCACACGCTGGAAGAAGCGCTGGAAATCCAGACCCGCGTCGGCTACCCGACCATCATCCGCCCGAGCTTCACCCTCGGCGGCAGCGGCGGCGGCATCGCCTACAACCGCGAGGAGCTGGTCGAAATCGTCAACCGCGGCCTGGAACTGTCGCCGACCACCGAAGTGCTGGTGGAAGAATCGGTGCTGGGCTGGAAGGAGTTCGAGATGGAGGTTGTGCGCGACACCGCGGACAACTGCATCATCGTCTGCTCGATCGAGAACCTCGACCCGATGGGCGTGCACACCGGCGACTCGATCACCGTCGCCCCGGCGCAGACCCTGACCGACAAGGAATACCAGCGCCTGCGCGATGCCTCCATCGCCGTGCTGCGCAAGATCGGCGTGGACACCGGCGGCTCCAACGTGCAGTTCGGCATCAGCCCGACCACCGGCCGCGTGGTGGTGATCGAGATGAACCCGCGCGTGTCGCGTTCCTCGGCGCTGGCCTCCAAGGCCACCGGCTTCCCGATCGCCAAGGTCGCGGCCAAGCTGGCGGTGGGCTACACGCTGGACGAACTGAAGAACGAGATCACCGGTGGCCTGACCCCGGCCTCGTTCGAGCCGAGCATCGACTACGTCGTCACCAAGATTCCGCGGTTTGCGTTCGAGAAGTTCCCGGCCGCCGACGCGCGCCTGACCACGCAGATGAAGTCGGTGGGCGAGGTGATGGCCATGGGCCGCACCTTCAAGGAATCCCTGCAGAAGGCCCTGCGCGGGCTGGAAACCGGCAAGATCGGGTTGGACCCGACCGGGCTGGACCTGTCCAGCGAGGACGACATCACCACGCTCAAGCGCGAGTTGAAGGCCCCCGGCCCGGAACGCCTGTTCTTCGTCGGCGACGCCTTCCGCGCCGGCATGAACGTCGATGACGTCTACGGCCTGTCCTTCATCGACCCGTGGTTCCTCGACCAGATCGAGGACATCGTCGCCGACGAGAAGCAGGTGCAGGCC
>NZ_LDJP01000014.1 GCF_001431505.1 Stenotrophomonas daejeonensis | reverse complement strand
TGTGGGGCTGCGGCAGCAGCCAGCCCAGCAGATCGGCCCGCCCGTCGGCCGTGTTGGGAAACGTGCGGGCCGCTTCCGTGGGCAGGACATGGACGACCAATTCATCCTTGGAAACATCAATGCCGACACAGGTATTCATCACGCCTCCGACGTAAGCTGGGGACGAGAGCACTCCCATCGATCCCATGCTTGTTCGCTTCGGACTGTGATCCGATCAACTGTTCGGGCTGAGGATGGGAGCACGGAGTGCGGCGCCCCTGACTCCTACACGTGCTTGCTTGGCACCGCGACTGAACGGGCTGCCGCACTCCGCTCTCACCTGCAACGGTAACGGGATAAATGACACAAGCGACGTGAGTCGCGACCGGGACTTTCGCGGGAACGCCCGTCGCGACTCACGTCGCTCCTGCAGGGGAAGCTCCGTCCAGCGGCGTCGTGGGCACCGGGCACGGCGTGCCGTCGCTGCCGACCTGCGCGAACCAGTCCTCGACCACGCCGGACAGGCGGTCCAGCCGCAGCGGCAGGGTCAGGTGGTCCTCACCCTGCAGTTCCAGATAGCGTGCATGCGGCGCGGCGGCGGCCAGCGCGCGGCCCTGCGCGACCGGGATGTGCGCGTCGTCGCGGCCGTGCAGCAGCAACACGCAGGACGGCACCTGCGCCAGCGCCCGGCCCACGTCCACGCGGTCCAGGTCGATGCCGAGCCTGCGGTCGGCGGCGGCGATGGCCGCGTCCAGCCCGCTGCCGCCGTATTGCCAGCGCGCCAGCGGCAGCGCGAGGTAGTCGCTGATGCGCTCGGGCGGGCGCGACAGCATGTGCGGCACCATCGTGCGGATGGCGTGGCCGGCGTTGTCGAAGGATTCCATCGCCACCACGCTGCGCAGCCGCGGGCCGAGTTCGCGCGCGGCGAAGATGGCGGTGGCCGCGCCATAGGACACGCCGAGCAGGTGCACCGGCCCGTCGATCTCGCCTTCGGCATCGAGCGCATGCAGCGCGGCGGCCACGTCCTGGCCCTCGCGCGTGCCGTAGCCGGAGGGCGCCTGCCCGGAGCGGCCGTGGTTGCGCAGGTCCAGGGCGATGGTGCGGTAGCCGTGCTGCGCCAGCTCCAGCGCCCACGGCAGCAGCGAGCCGCCATCCATCATCCAGCCGTGCAGCAGGATCACCGTGCCGCGCGGCGCCGGGGGGCGGGTTGCAGGCACCGAAGCGTCCAGCGAGAACTCGGGGAAGCGTTCGCCCATGCCGAGGTAACGGTATTGCAGGCGGTAGTCGCCGGGATCGAGTGCGACCCAGTGCAAGGCCACCCCACCGCTGCCGGGCACCGCGCCCTGGCGGTGCGGCAGGCGCGCCAGCAAGGCGTCGATGCGGGCGGTCGGCACCATCGGCGAGGTGCCGCCGGGGGCGGCCAGCCGTGCGCTGAGCGAGAGCGGAGGCGTCGGCGAGGACAGGGCGAAGCCGGCCAGCATCACGCAGGCGCCGGCCAGCGCCAGCGAGCGGAGCATGGCGGGAATCCGGAAAGGGAAGGGCCGCCACGGTAGCCATCGGTGATGGCGGCTGCTACCGCAACAACATGACAAGCGGATGACCGTTGCCTGCCGTTCGGTTTCGGCGCGACGGCGGCAGGGGCGGTGCGGGAACGCTGCCGGGCGCCTGTCGCCGCCCGGCAGCGCCCGTGCAGTGCCTCAGGTTTCGCGCAACGCGGTGGTGATCGGCAGCCGCGCCGCGCGCAGCGCCGGGAACAGGCCGCCGACCAGGCCGATGCCCAGCGCCCACTTCAGCCCGCTCCACAGCAGCTCCGGCGAGACGTGGAACTTGAACACCACCGCGCTGAAGTTGCTGCCGATGGTGGACACGCTGTAGCCGTTGAACACCAGCCACGCCACCGCGCAGCCGAGCAGGCCGCCGAGCAGCGCCAGCAGCATCGTCTCCAGCATCACCGCGGTGACCACCGGCAGGCCGCGGAAGCCGATCGCGCGCATGGTCGCGATCTCCCGCGCGCGCGTGGCCACCGCCGCGTACATGGTGTTGAGCGCGCCGAACACCGCGCCGATGGCCATGATCGTGCCGATCACCTTGCCGAGGATGCTGATCAGCGTGTTCAGCCCGCCGCCCTGCTTGCGGTAGTAGTCGCGGGTGGTTTCCACGTCCAGCTTCAGCCGCGGGTCGGCGGCCACCGCGGCCTTGAACCGCTCGAAGCCGGGCGCGCCCTCGGTGCGCACGCTGATCGACTGGTAGGCGCCGCGCTGGTAGGTGGTGGCCAGCGTCTGCGCGTCGGTCCACAGCTCCGAATCGTGCGCGTCGCCGGAGGCGAACACGCCCACCACCGCCCAGGTCTGGTTGCCGAGGGTGAGCGTCTTCCCCACCTCCATGTCGCGGAACTGGGTGCGGGCGCCTTCGCCGACCACGATCTCGCGCAGGCCGGGCTTGAACGCGCGGCCCTGCGTGATCCTGACCTTGTCGTGCACCATCCAGGCCATGTCGCCGACGCCGCGGAACTGCGCGTTGACGTCGGTGCCGTCGGACCTGGACACCAGGTTGACCACCTGCGACAGCTCCGGCGACAGCAGCGCGCGGCCCTGCGGGTCGTGCGCCACGCCGGGCAGGGTGCCCAGCAGCGGCACCTGGTCGCGGGTGATGACCGAGTTGGTCTCGGCCTGCGAACCGCCGCGCAGCACGATGGCGGTGGTGTCATCGCCGGTGCTGTCGAGCGTGGCCTGGAAGCCCTCGCCCATCGCCAGCATCGCCACCAGCACGCCGACCACGCCGGCGATGCCGACCACGATCACCGACGAGGCGCCCCAGCGCTGCGGCAGGCTGGCGATGCCGATGCGGGTGGCCGCCAGCGCCAGCCGGCCGCCGCGGGTGAAGGCCAGCCACAGCGCGATGGCGACGGCCACCGCCAGTACGCCGACCCACGGCAGCGCGATCCATGCCCCCAGGCCGATGGCGAGCAGGAGGACCACCAATGCGTTCGAGAAGAATTTCTTCATGGTCGTGTCCTCAGCGTCCGGCCAGTGCATCGACGATCTTCAGGCGCTTGGCGCGCAGCGCCGGCAGCACGCCCACCACCAGGCCGATCAGCACGATCAGGCCCGCGCCCATCAACCAGGTCTGCAACGGCACGTGCGGTGGCAGCATGCCCATCGTCTTCGGCGCCATCGCCGGCAGCGCCAGCGCCGCCAGGCCGAGGCCGAGCGCGCCGCCCAGCCCCACCAGCAGCACCGATTCGACCATCACCAGCATCAGCACGGTGCCGTCGCCGAAGCCTAGCGTCTTGAGCGTGGCCAGCTCGGGGATGCGCTCGCGCACCGCCTGCGCCATCGTGTTGCCGGTAAGCAGCAGCAGGGTGAAGAACACCGCGCCCATGATCGAGGTGACGATCATGCCGATGTCGGCGAACTGCTTGATGAAGGCCTGCTGGAACGCCGACTCGGTCTGGCTCTTGGTCTCGTGGTCGGAGTTGGCCGAGATGGCGTCGATCGCCTGCGCCACGCGCGAGGCGTGGTCGGGGTTGTCCAGCGTCACCGTGTACCAGCTGACCTGGTTCTTGATGTAGTCGTTGGATTCGTCGAAGTACTTCCAGTTCATCATCAACTGGCGCTCGTCGTTGCTGGCGGTGGCGCTGTTCTTCGAGCGGAAGATGCCGACCAGCTGCAGCGGCCAGTCGTTGCTGCCGCCGCGCGGGAAGATGGTGGCCTGCAGCGGGATGGTGTCGCCGATCTTCCAGCCGAACTGGGTGGCCAGCGACTGGCCGACGATGGCGCCGGTGCGGGTGTTGCGGAACGCCTCCAGCTGTTCCTTCGGCAGCTCGAACTCGCTGTAGACGTCGAAGTAGTTCGGCGCCACCGAGAAGTTGGGGAAGAAGTTCTTCGGGTCCTGGTAGATGCCGCCGAACCACATGCCGTAGGTGACGTCGCGTACGCCCTGCACCTGGCGGATCTGCGGTTCCAGGCGGATCGGCAGCGACTGGGTGATGGACAGGCGCGAGGCGACCACCAGCCGGTTGGCGCCGGCCACGCTGGCGCCGCCGCTGTTGAAGGCCACGCGCACCGAGTCGAGCATGCCGAACAGCAGGAACGCGGTGACCACCGACAGCAGGGTGAACAGGGTGCGCGTGCGGCTGCGGAACAGCTGCGCCCATATCAGCGAGAAATATTTCATGGCGCACCTCCCTGTACGCCACCCTGCGGGCGGCTTCGCCGTGCAAAACGCCGGTCGTGTTGTTTTTTCATGGCGCGCTCCTTCAGTGCACCGGGGCGTCGGCCAGCTCGCCCTTGTCCAGATGCACGGTGTGGGTGGCGTACTCGGCGGCCTTGGGGTCGTGGGTGACCATGATGATGGTCTTGCCGTGTTCGCGGTTGAGCAGCTGCAGCAGGCCCAGCACGTCCTCGGCCGACTGGCGGTCGAGGTCGCCGGTGGGTTCGTCGCAGATCAGGAAGGTGGGGTCGGAGACGATGGCGCGGGCGATGGCCACGCGCTGCTGCTGGCCGCCGGACAGCTCGTTGGGCCGGTGGTCGCGGCGCTCGGCCAGGCCCACCAGCGACAGCGCGATCTGCGCGCGGCGCTTGCGGTCGCCGGCCGACAGGCCGGTCAGCAGCAGCGGCAGCTCCACGTTCTTCTGCGCGGTGAGCATCGGCATCAGGTTGTAGAACTGGAACACGAAGCCGACGTGGTGGCTGCGCCAGGTGGAGAGCTGGCCGGCGCCGAGCTGGTCGATGCGCTGGCCCTCGATGGAGATCTCGCCGCCGCTGGGGGTATCCAGCCCGCCGATCAGGTTGAGCAGGGTGGTCTTGCCGGAGCCGGACGGGCCCATCAGCGCGACGAAGTCGCCGCGTTCGATGTCCAGGTCGATGCCGTGCAGCACCTGTACCTTTTCGGGGCCGCGCTGGTAGGTCTTGGTGATGTTGCGGAGGGTGACGAGGGCGGTCATGGATGTTCCTCTGCGATGGATGGGGTGATGAAAGCGCAGCACATGGAGTCGCTCGGTATTCCTGCTTTCCCCCTCCCCTGCGCATAGGAGGTTGGGGAGGGGGCTTTAGCTGTTGCTTCTGCAATTGCTGTTGCTGTTGCCTTTTGCTTTTGACTTCCCTGCCGTAGAGCGAGCCGAGCACCGCAGCGGGACAGGGGGCGAAGAGGCGCACGTGTCTGAGCGAAGCGAGTTGTGCGCCGTCCCCCTGTCCCGCGAGGAGCACAGGGGACCGATGCGGCGCAGCCGCATCGGCTCGCGTCCGGCCGTGCTTTCTTTGGGCCACGTTTCTTTGCACGAGCAAAGAAAGGTGGCTCGCTCCTGCGAAGCAGGAGTGAAAGCTCTGCTTTCAGGCTTCTGTTTCCTGCTGCTACCTTTCCTCCTTCGGGGAAACAAGGCAGTGGCAAGGGCAGGGGCTTTCGCTCCCCTATCGGGGAGCGAGTTACTTCTCTTTGCTCGTGCAAAGAGAAGGTAACCAAGAGAAAGCACGCCCTGCCTCCGCGCCCACGGCACTACGTGCCGCGGGTCCACTCCGCCGCCGGGATTTTTCGACGAGACATCCCTGTCTCGTCGAAAAACGACGTGCATCCATGCACGTCGCCCTTCGGGTCTTGTCCGTCGGCTCCGTCGCTGCGGAAGGGAACCCGATAAGACAAGATCACGAGCAACAACAACAACAACAACAGCAGCAACAGCAACAGCAACAGCAACAGCAACAGCAACAGCAACAGCAAAATCCGGTCAGCGGCGAGGTCCGGCTTGGGAGCCCCTCTCCCTGCGGGAGAGGGGTTGGGGTGAGGGGCAATGGAGTCCTGATGGTTCAAACATCATGGACTCCGCTCGCCCCTCATCCGCCCTTCGGGCACCTGCATTCGGCGCATCCATGCGCCTCACCCTTCGGGCGGCTTCGCCGTGCAACTCCGCAATCCTGCCGAGTTGTCTCCCGCAGGGAGAAGGGAAGGGCAACGTCATCTGCCCGCATCACCCGCCAGCGCCACCTTGTCGCCATCCTTCAGCGTCGCAGGCGGATCTACCACCACCGTCTGTCCCGCCGACAGGCCCGACAACACCTGCCGGTCCTTGCCCATCTCGATCCCGGTCTTCAGCGCCTGCGCCTGCACCGTGTCGTCGCCGCCGACCACGAAGGCCACCGACTCCTGCCCGCGCTGCACGATCGCCGCCGCCGGCACGCGCACGCCCTCGGGCTTCTTCTCGCTGCCGTCGACCGGCTTTTCGAGGAAGCTCACCCGCACGCCCATCTCCGGCACGATGCGCGCGTCCTTCGCCTTCAGTGCCACCCGCACCTTCACCGTGGCCTTGCCGCGGTCGGCGGTGGGGATGATGGCGATCACCTCGGCCGGGATCTTCCAGTCAGGGTAGGCGTTGAGCACCGCTTCCACCGGCATCTTCGGCTGCACGCGGCCGATGTAGGCCTCGCCGACCTCGACCTCGATCTCCAGCGAATCCATGTCCACGATGGTGCCGATGCCGGTGCGGGTAAAGCCGCCGCCGGCCGACAGCGGCGAGACGATCTCGCCCGGCTGTGCCGCCTTGGCGGTGACCACGCCGGAGAACGGTGCGCGCACCACGTTGTTGTCCACGCCCAGGTCGGCGATGGCCAGCGCGTCCTGCGCCACCTTGGCGTTGTGGCGCGCGGTGGCCAACTGCGCGCGCAGGCTGTCGCGCTGGGCCACGGACTGGTCGTACTGCGAGCGCGACACCAGTTGCCGGCCCACCAGCTGCTGCAGGCGTTGCGCATCGGCTTCGGCCTGGCGCAGCTGCGCCTGCAGGCCCTCGACCTGGCTGCGCGCGGCGTCGAGCTGGGCGGCGTTGAGCGCGCGCTGGGCATTGGCGTCGATCGGGTCGAGCGTGGCCATCACCTGGCCTTCCTCCACGCGCATGCCTTCCTCGATCATCACCTCGCGCACCTTGCCGGTGATCTTGGCCGACACCGTGGCCATGCGCCGCGCCACCACGTAGCCGCTGGCGTCGAGCACCGAGGCGCTGGCGCTGTCCTGGCCGATGGCGACCACCGGTGCGGTCCGCACTTCGATCGGCTTGCCGCGGCCGAAGGCGATGCCGGCCACGATCGCCAGCACCAGTACCAGCAGCAGGCCCAGCACCCACCACAGCCAGCGGCGCGGTGCGGTCGGGCCGGGCGCGGCCGGCGCCGTGCGGTCTATACGCAATTCCTTGAGCAGTTCGGCGGAGTTGTTCATCGGCAATAGGACGGAGGTGGCGGAAAGATGTGACGGAAGGTAACCGAATCCGTGCATCGCCTGAATCGAGCCGTGCCACGGAGCGGCGTCGGCCCGGATGAAACTTCAGGTGACAAAGCCGATGCCCTTTGCGGCAAGGGAAGCGCAAACGACCAGTGCCGCCACCAGCGCCAGCTCGAGGTGAACGATCCTGCGGATGCGATCAATGGTCGTCCGATCAACGTGCTTGTCGCCGTGTCTGGCGCGAAAAAAGTGGATTGTCGGGTAGATGGATGCGATTGCGATTGCCACAAAAAGTCCCAGCTTGATGAGGAACGGCAGGGAGTGCGAGTAATAGGCCCAGCCCTTCTCGAAGTTGATGGCCCGGTACAGGCCGACCGCGACCAGCAGCCCGGCGCTCAGCCCGTAAAGGGCGTCGATTTTCGCCAGGGCCGGGAATGGAACGCGCTCGGGCGGTGCCTTGAGAAGCGCGAGTTCAACCGCAAGGCAGGCAACAAGCATGAAAGCAAGCAGGAAGTGCAGGGCGGCTGTCGCAGCGGTCATGGAACCATCCTGTTTCATTCGACGCGGCGGGACAGCCGACGGGGACGGATTCTAGGCGGCGGCCCATCGCCATGCAGGTGACGGGTGTCACCTGCTTTGCTTGACCGCATGCACTGCCGGCAGGGGACGCGCGAGCCTACCTTGGCGCCGTTTCCCGGATGACAGGTGATGCGGATGAATGAGGTGGTAGCCAGCCTGCATGGCGTGCACAAGCGTTATGGCACGCAGCATGCATTGACCGGCGTGGACATGGAGCTGCATGCAGGGCAGGTGCTGGCGCTGCTCGGCCCGAACGGTGCCGGCAAGACCACCACCATCGGCCTGCTGCTGGGGCTGTTGCGCGCCGACGCCGGGCAGGTGCGCCTGTTCGGGTGCGACCCGCAGCAGGTGGCCGCGCGGCGCGGCATCGGCGTGATGTTGCAGGACGCGGCGCTGCCGCCGACCTTGAAGACGGGCGAACTGCTGCGGCTGGCCGCCAGCTATTACCCGGCGCCGCGGCCACTGGCCGAAAGCGCGGCGCTGGCCGGCATCGACGACCTGCTGGACCGCCCCTACGGAAAATTGTCCGGCGGACAGCAGCGGCGCGTGCAGTTCGCCATCGCCATATGCGGGCGGCCACGGCTGCTGTTCCTCGACGAACCCACCGTCGGCCTCGACCTGCCGGCGCGGCAGCGGTTGTGGGCGGCGATCCGCACGCTGGCCGGCGAAGGTGCGGCGGTGGTGCTGACCACGCACTACCTGGAAGAGGCCGGGCACCTGGCCGACCGCGTCTGCGTGCTGCTGCGTGGGCGCATCGTCAGCGATGGCAGCGTCGATGCGCTGCGCGCGCGGGTCGCCACGCGCAGCATCCGCTGCGTTTCCACGCTGGATGCGGAAACCGTCGCCGCCTGGCCCGGCGTGCGCCAGGCGCGGCGCGAAGGCACGCAACTGCATGTGACCTGCGACCAGGTGGAAGCGGTGGTGCGGCGCCTGCTCGACGCCGACCCGGCGCTGTCGGCGCTGGAAGTGCAGGCCGCCGGCCTGGACGAGGCATTCCGCGACCTGACCGGCGACGGCACCCCTTTCCCGGACCTGCGCGAGGCCGCCTGATGAACACCCTGCATCCCCCCGTTCCAGCCGCCATGCCGCGCGCCCGCGTGCTGGCCGCCTACCTGCAGGAAACCCGCGCAGAGTGCCTGCGCTACCTGCGCAGCCCGTCGTTCGTGCTGCCCACGCTGCTGTTCCCCGCGGTGTTCTTCCTGATGTTCGGCGTGGTGCTGGGCGCCCGCAATTCGCCGGAGGCGCCGCGCTTCCTGCTGGCCTCCTACGCCACCTTCGGGGTGATGGCGCCGGGCCTGTTCGGCTTCGGCATGTCGCTGGCGCTGGAGCGCGACAACGGCCTGCTCACCCTCAAGCGCGCGCTGCCGATGCCGCCGGCCGCCTACCTGGCCGGCAAGACGGCGATGGCGATGTTGATGGCCGCCTTGATCACCGTGCTGCTGCAGGCCCTGGCGATCAACCTTGCGCACGTGCAGCTGCAGGTGCCGCAGATGCTGCATCTGGCACTGGCGTGCATTGCCGGCAGCATGCCGTTCTGCGCGCTGGGCCTGCTGCTGGGCACGCTGGTGAAGGGGCATGGCGCGCCGGCGCTGGTCAACCTGCTGTACCTGCCGATGGCGTTCCTGTCCGGGTTGTGGTTCCCGTTGTCGATGCTGCCGGCAGCGGTGCGCGGGCTGGCGCCGCTGTGGCCCAGCTACCACCTCAACGCGCTGGCGCAGGCGGCGGTCGGGTTCGACGACGGCCGGGCGGGGCTGCACGTGCTGTGGCTGGCGGCGTTCACCGCGGTGGTCTTCGCCATCGCCGCGTGGCGCCTGCGCCGGCATGGCTGATGGCATCATGCCGGCACACGCAACCGGAACCCGCCCGTGAGCCACCGTCACCTTCCTTCGTGGCTGAAGCCCGCCCCCGATTCGGTGGTGGCCGACAACCTCAAGCTCGGCAAATGGCCGTGGCTGGATGCGGTGCACCTGCTGTGGAGCGTGTGGGTGTTCGTCACCCCGGTGTTCAGCGGTGGCTTCACCCTGCGCTGGACGCTGATCACGCTGTGGTCGTACCCGCTGTTCCTGCTGCTTTATGCGTTGACCCTGCTGGCGTCGCGGCGCACCGCGCCGCTGTTCGCGCTGGGAATGATCGTGCTGACGTTCGCGCTGCTGCCGGTCTATCCCTCCGGCATCAGCTATTTCATCTTCGGCTGCGTGATGCTGCGCACCGGCTGCGCGCGCGGCACCGCCCGTTACCTGCTGGAGCTGGTGGCGCTCAATGTCGTGTTCATGGCGCTGGCGTTGTGGATCGGTTATCCGTGGCAGAGCATTGCCTCGGTGCCGGTGCTCTCCATCATCATCGGCCTGATCGTCAACGTCGAACGCGCCAGCAGCGAGAAGGACGCCGCGCTGCGCCTGTCGCACGAGGAAGTGCGGCGGCTGGCTGCCACCGCCGAGCGCGAGCGCATCGGCCGCGACCTGCACGACCTGCTCGGCCACACCCTGTCGCTGATTGCCCTGAAGCTGGAGCTGTCGCGCAAGCTGTTCGAGCGCGACCCGGCACGTTCGCAGGGCGAACTGGCCGAGGCCGAGCAGATCGCCCGCGACGCGCTGGCGCAGGTGCGCAGCGCGGTCACCGGCTTCCGCGCCGCCGACATGGCCGCCGAGCTGGCCTCGGCGCACCTGCTGCTGGAGTCCTCGCGCGTACATCTGCGTCACGCGCCGCCGCCGCCGATGCCCGGCTGGATCGAATGCGGGCTGGCGATGGTGCTGCGCGAGGCGGTGACCAACATTGCCCGCCACGCGCAGGCCGGCGAGGCGACGATCGTGCTGCGCATCGAGGGCGATGCGGTGCTGCTGGAAGTGGCCGACGACGGCCGCGGCGGCGTGTCGGCCAATGGCAACGGCCTGGCCGGCATGCGCGAACGGGTGGCGGCGCTGGGCGGTACCCTGCACATCGATTCGCCACGTGGCGCCGGCACGCGCCTGAGCGTGCGGGTACCGCTGGGGCAGGGTGATGCAGCGCCGGCACGACGCGAACGGATTGCCGGCCAGCACGCATCGGCGGAGGCGCGCGCATGATCCGCATCCTGCTCGCCGAGGACCAGGCGATGGTGCGCGGCGCGTTGTCGGCGCTGCTGAACCTGGAAACCGACATCGAGGTGATCGGCACCGCCGCCGACGGCGAAAGCGCATGGCGCGAACTGCAGCGGCTGCAGCCGGACATCCTCGTCACCGACATCGAGATGCCCGGCCTGACCGGGCTGGAACTGGCCCAGCGCGTGCAGCGCCACGGCCTGCCGTCGAAGGTGGTGATCGTCACCACCTTCGCCCGCAGCGGCTTCCTGCGCCGCGCGCTGGACGCGGGCGTGCAGGGCTACCTGCTCAAGGACGCCCCCGCGGAGAAGCTGGCCGAGGCCCTGCGGCAGGTGCACCGCGGCGGCCGCGCCATCGACCCGCAGCTGGCGGTGGAAGCGTGGTCGGAGGCCGACCCGCTCAACGACCGCGAACGGCAGGTGCTGCGCCTGGCCGGCGAAGGCCGCTCGGCCAACGAGATCGCCGAGCAGCTCGGCCTGTCGCACGGCACCGTGCGCAACTACCTGTCCGACTGCATCGGCAAGCTCGGCGTGGCCAACCGCATCGAGGCGCACCGGCTGGCGCGGCAGAAGGGCTGGCTGTAGCGCGTCGTCACCGCCGGCCGCGCGCCATGCCGGAAAACACGCCGTCGCGGCGCACCCAGGCATGGAACAGCGCCGCCGACAGGTGCAGCAGCACGGTGGCGAACAGCAGCCGCGCCAGCCAGCCGTGGGCGTCGCGCAGCCATGCGTACAGCACCGGGTCGTGCGGTACGATCGCCGGCAACTGCAGGCGGCCGAGCATCGTGATCGGGTAGCCGGCGGCCGAGAGCATCGCCCAGCCGATCAGCGGCATCGCCAGCATCAGCGCATACAGCAACCAGTGCGAGGCATGCGCGGCCCGCACCTGCCAACGCGGCAGGTCGGCCGGCAGCGCTGGCGGGCGGTGGCGCAGGCGGTGCGCCAGCCGTACCACCGCCAGCAGCAGGATCGCGATGCCGAGCGGGCGGTGCAGGTCGATCAGCCACGGCCGTTGCGATACCGAGGCGACCATCGTCACCCCGATGAACAGCATCGCCACGATCAATACCGCCATCAGCCAGTGCAGCACGCGTGCGCGCAGGTCGAAATGCCCGGGTGCGTTCATTGCACGCCTCCGCGGCCGCTGGCTTCCGGCGCCCGGCCACGGGCGATCTCGCGCTCGCGGCGGTTGAACGACTGCGAATACACCGCCGAGCGCGCGGCCAGGATCGGATCGTCCGAGGCAGCGATGCCGGTGGGCAGGATCAGCGGGTCGTAGTTGACGTCGCGGCAGGCGCCGTCGGCCTGCGGCCCGGCGCCGGTCAGCTCCAGCGTGCCGGCCAGCACCTGCTCGCGCTGCTGCTCCGGCCATGGTTGCGCGGGATCGTCCACCGGATCGCCGGGCGCGGCCACGGTCAGCACCAGGTCCCAGCGCAGCGGGCCTTGCGCCAGCCGCGCCTGCAGGTCTTCGGCGAGGAAGTCGGCGTCGGCCTGTTCGCGCTGGCGCGCGTCCAGCGGCTCGAACGCGGCCTGCGGGCGCATCGACCAGCGCACGTGGCGCACGCGGCCGTCGGCGGCGATGAAGCGGAAGGCGTTGACGCTGTTGTAGCGGGTGTTGGTCCAACTGTTGGACCACGGCGCGCTCCTGGCCCACTGCATGAACTTGCGCGCCTGCGGGTACTGCTTGAGGAAGGCCGCCATCTTCGCCGGGTCCGGCTTGCCGGTGGCAGGGTCCGGGCGCGAGGCGAGCGTCTGCGCTTGGAACCCGGCCGGAGTGGACACGGCGAAGAACGGGAAACTGTTCATCGCCGTGCGCCATTGCTGGCCGTCGTCGCTGCGCAGCAGCAACGCCATGCTGCGCACGCGCGCTTGGGCGTCGGCCGCGTGCGGGTCGCCGCCGGCGATCGACAAGCGCCCCAGCACCGGCACCTCCGGCTGCACGAACACGCGCGCGCTGGACAGCGCCGTGCCGGCGCCGTTGCCGCGGAACACGCCCTCCACACACATGCCCTTGCTGTGCGCGCGGCGGAAACCGGGATGCGATGGGCCATTGCCCTCGATCGCGTCGATCATGCGCTGTGCGGTCAGGCGTCCGCCGGCCGGGTGGCCGGCGGACGCCTGACCG
>NZ_LDJP01000013.1 GCF_001431505.1 Stenotrophomonas daejeonensis | reverse complement strand
GCCCCTCTCACCCCGGAGGGAGAGGGGCTGAAGCAGCTTGAGAGGGACTTTGAAAAGCAGACGGCCGCATCGCTGCGGCCGTCCGGTCGCTGCTTACTTCAACGCCTTGAAGCGCAGGCGCTTGGGACCGGCGTCGTCGCCGAGGCGGCGCTTCTTGTCCTCTTCGTACTCGCGGTAGTTGCCCTGGAAGAATTCCACGTGCGAGTCGCCCTCGAAGGCGATGATGTGGGTGGCGATGCGGTCCAGGAACCAGCGGTCGTGCGAAATGACGAAGGTGTTGCCGGGGAACTCCAGCAACGCGTCTTCCAGCGCGCGCAGGGTCTCGATGTCGAGGTCGTTGGACGGTTCGTCGAGCAGCAGCACGTTGCCGCCCTGCAACAGGGTCTTGGCCATGTGCAGGCGCCCGCGCTCGCCGCCGGACAGCGAGCCGACCATCTTCTGCTGATCCTGGCCCTTGAAGTTGAAGCGGCCGATGTAGGCGCGCGACTGGATCTCGGTGCCGTTGATGTTGAGGATGTCCAGGCCGCCGGAGATTTCCTGGAACACGTTGTGGTTGCCTTCCAGCTTCTCGCGGCTCTGGTCCACGTAGGACAGCTGCACCGTCGGCCCGATCACGATCTCGCCCGAGTCCGGCTTCTCCTGCCCGGTGATCATCTTGAACAGCGTGGACTTGCCGGCGCCGTTCGGGCCGATGATGCCGACGATCGCGCCCGGCGGGATGATCATCGACAGGTTGTCGATCAGCAGGCGGTCGCCGAACTTCTTGGAGACGTTCTTGAACTCCATCACCGAGTTGCCCAGGCGCTCGCCCGGCGGGATGAAGATTTCGTTGGTCTCGTTGCGCTTCTGGTAATCGACCGACTGCAATTCCTCCAGCCGCGCCAGGCGCGCCTTGCCCTTGGAGCGGCCGCCCTTGGCGTTCTGCCGCGACCACTCCAGTTCCTTCTGGATCGCCTTCTGGCGGGCCTTTTCCTGGTTCTCTTCCTGCTTCAGGCGCTCGTCCTTCTGCTCCAGCCACTGTGTGTAGTTGCCCTTCCACGGGATGCCGCGGCCGCGGTCCAGTTCGAGGATCCACTCGGCGGCGTTGTCCAGGAAGTAGCGGTCGTGGGTGACCGCCACCACGGTGCCGGTGTAGCGGTGCAGGAACTGCTCCAGCCATTCCACCGATTCGGCGTCGAGGTGGTTGGTCGGTTCGTCGAGCAGCAGCATGTCCGGCTTCTGCAACAGCAGGCGGCACAGCGCGACGCGGCGCTTTTCACCACCCGAAAGCTTGCCGATCACCGCGTCCCACGGCGGCAGGCGCAGCGCGTCGGCGGCCACGTCCAGCTGCTGTTCGACGGTATGCGCGTCGCCGGCGGCGAGGATGGCTTCCAGGCGCTCCTGCTCCTTGGCCAGCGCGTCGAAGTCGGCGCCTTCCTCGGCATAGGCGGCATACACCGCTTCCAGTGCGGCCTGCGCCTGCAGCACGTCGCCGACGCCTTCTTCCACCGCCTGGCGCACGCTGTGTTCCGGGTTCAGTTCCGGCTCCTGCGCCAGATAGCCGACCTTGATGCCGGGCTGCGGGCGGGCCTCGCCTTCGAAGTCCTGATCGACGCCGGCCATGATCTTGAGCACGGTGGACTTGCCGGCGCCGTTCAGGCCCAGCAGGCCGATCTTGGCGCCCGGGAAGAACGACAGCGAGATGTCCTTGATGATCTGCCGCTTGGGCGGGACCACCTTGCTGACGCGGTTCATGGTGTAGATGTATTGCGAGGACATGACGTCTCCGTAGCGCACGCCCGTGCCCGGTCCGCATGGCGGACAGGCCCAGGGCAAAAGGGAATGGACAATTATAGCCGCAAGCCCGTCGCGGCCGGGCCGCCGCCACTGGCTTGCCGGCAGGTGAACGGCGCCGGGCGTAACCGTTTCCAGCCGGAATCCGTTCAGATCGCGTGAGCATGATGGAAACCGCCAACCACACCGCGAGGGCCACCATGAAGATGCACCGACTTGTTGTCGCCGCGATGACCACCCTGCTTGCCCTCGGCGCCACCGCACCGGCCTTCGCCGCCGGCGACCGTGGCCATGACCGCGGCCACCACGGCTGGAACGACCGTGGCCGTGGCCACGGCCACGACGACCGTCGCGACGACCGCCGCCATTACAACGCCGGCTACCGGGACGGCCGCCGCGATGCCCGCCGCTACGCCCCGCCGCCGCGCGTGGTCTACCACCCCTACGGGTTCCAGCGCGGCTACCGCTACACCCACTACTACGGTGGCCCGGTCTACGTGGTCAACGACTACGGCCGCTACCACGTGCGCCGCCCGCCCTACGGCCACCGCTGGATCCGCGACGACCGCGGCAATCTGCTGATGGTGGCCATCGCCACCGGCATCATCGCCGACATCGTGCTGCACCACTGAGCCGGCCGCGATGCCCGCCACGAAGGCGCCCCGACGGGCGCCTTCGTCGTTTCCGGGCAGGCGCCACCGCCCGCGCCGGCGCCGGCGGCCGGGGCAGGGAGGAAGCGCTACAATCGGCCATTCCCCCCGCCCACACCTCCAGGAGCCATTGATGTTCCCGCGCGATGCCCGTATCGAGTCCTACGATCCCGAACTGGCCAAGGCCATTGCCGCCGAGTGCCAGCGCCAGGAAGACCATGTCGAGCTGATCGCCAGCGAGAACTACGCCAGCCCGTTGGTGATGGAGGCGCAGGGCAGCCAGCTGACCAACAAGTACGCCGAAGGCTACCCGGGCAAGCGTTACTACGGCGGCTGCGAATACGTGGACGTGGCCGAAAAGCTCGCCATCGACCGCCTCAAGCAGCTGTTCGATGCCGACTACGCCAACGTGCAGCCGCACTCCGGCTCGCAGGCCAACCAGGCGGTGTATTTCGCGCTGCTGCAGCCGGGCGACACCATCCTCGGCATGTCGCTGGCGCACGGCGGCCACCTCACCCACGGCGCCAAGGTCAATGCCTCCGGCAAGATCTTCAACGCCGTGCAGTACGGCGTGAACGAGCAGGGCCTGATCGACTACGACGAAGTCGAGCGGCTGGCGCTGGAACACAAGCCGAAGATGGTCGTGGCCGGTTTCTCGGCGTATTCGCAGGTGATCGACTGGGCGCGCTTCCGTGCCATCGCCGACAAGGTCGGCGCCTACCTGTTCGTGGACATGGCGCACGTGGCCGGCCTGATTGCCGCCGGCGTCTACCCGAGCCCGGTGCCGCACGCGCACGTGGTGACTTCGACCACCCACAAGACCCTGCGCGGCCCGCGCGGCGGCATCATCATCGCCAAGGGCGCCGGCGAGGAGATCGAGAAGAAGCTGCAGTCCATCGTCTTCCCCGGCATCCAGGGCGGCCCGCTGATGCACGTCATCGCGGCCAAGGCGGTGGCGTTCAAGGAAGCGCTGGAGCCTGCGTTCAAGGCCTACCAGCAGCAGGTGGTGAAGAACGCGCAGGCGATGGCCAACACGCTGATCGCGCGCGGCTACAAGATCGTTTCCGGCGGTACGCAGAATCACCTGATGCTGGTGGACATGATCGGCAAGGACGTGTCCGGCAAGGACGCGGAAGCCGCGCTGGGCAAGGCCCACATCACCGTCAACAAGAACTCGGTGCCGAACGACCCGCGTTCGCCGTTCGTGACCTCGGGCCTGCGCCTGGGTACCCCGGCGGTCACCACCCGTGGCTACAGGGAAGCCGACTGCGTGGAGCTGGCGAACTGGATCGCCGACGTGCTCGACGCGCCGGGCGACGAGGCGGTCATCGCCCGCGTGCGCGAGGCGGTGAGCGCGCAGTGCAGGAAGTACCCGGTCTACGGCTGAAAAGCCGGGAACGGGGTACGTGGGAACAGGGAATGACAGGCTGCTGCAGCCTGTCCGTATGACAGGGAGTTGTCATGGCGACGGATTTCCGCGATCTGCGGGTGTGGGAAGAGGCGATGGTTCTGGTCGAGAAAGCTTATGAGCTTGCAGCCGGGTTTCCGGCCGACGAGCGATTCGGTTTGAGCAGTAGCGAGCCGTCTCCATCCAATTGCAGACAATGAGAAAGTCGCTGCAACGCAAAGACGCACAAGACACCGGGATGTCACATTCCCCGTTCCCTGTTCCCCATTCCCAGCCTCTCTGATGCACTGTCCCTTCTGCCAGCACACCGATACCCGCGTCATCGACTCGCGCGTTTCCGACGACGGCGCAACCATCCGCCGCCGCCGCGGTTGCGAGGCCTGCGGCGAGCGCTTTTCCACGCTGGAAACCATCGAGCTCAAGCTGCCGGTCATCATCAAGAGCGATGGCGGGCGCGAGGCGTTCGATGCGCGCAAGCTGCGGGTCGGCTTCGACCGCGCATTGCAGAAGCGGCCGGTGTCGGAAGAGCGGATCGAGGCGGCGGTGCGCGCGGTGGTGCACCAGCTGCGGATGAGCGGCGAGCGCGAGGTGCCGTCGATCCGCGTCGGCGAGTTCGTGATGGACGAGCTGCGCAAGCTCGACCACGTCGGCTACGTGCGTTTCGCCTCGGTCTACCGCAGCTTCGAGGACGTGGCCGATTTCCGCGACGAGATCGAGAAGCTCGAACGCGACCATGCCGCCGACGAAGGGCAGTTGTCGCTGCTGGATGCGGGCGTGACGCGGGCTGGAAAAGGGCAAAAGCGCTGAGGCTCTGGCCGCATCGGCCCGAGGTCGATAGTGCCGGCCGCTGGCCGGCAACCTCGCATTCCTCAACATTGCCGCGGATGCCGGCCAGCGGCCGGCACTACCTCGGGTGCGGGCGACGCTGGCTGGAAGGCCTCCCGGTGAATCTGGCACCCGCGCGCCGATAGAATGCTCGCATGGGCAACTTCACCGCCACCGACCACCGCTTGATGGCCCGCGCGCTGCGCCTGGCCGAGCGTGGCGCGTGGACGACGCGGCCCAACCCGATGGTCGGCTGCGTGATCGCGCAGGGCGGGGAGGCCGTCGGCGAGGGTTTCCACCAGCGCGCCGGCGGCCCGCATGCCGAGGTGTTCGCGCTGCGTGCCGCCGGTGAGCGTGCGCGCGGCGCCACCGCCTACGTCACCCTCGAACCCTGCGCGCATTACGGCCGCACGCCGCCATGCGCGCTGGCGCTGGTCGAGGCCGGCGTGGCGCGGGTGGTCGCGGCGATGGGCGACCCGTTCCCCGACGTCGATGGCGGCGGCTTCGCGCTGCTGCGGCAGGCCGGCATCGACGTGGCGGTGGGGTTGATGGAAGAACGGGCGCGCGAACTCAACCGCGGCTTCCTGTCGCGCATCGAGCGCGGGCGGCCGTTCGTGCGGGTCAAGCTGGCCGCCAGCCTGGACGGGCGCACGGCGATGGCCAGCGGCGAGTCGAAATGGATCACCGGGCCGGCCGCGCGCGCCGACGTGCAGCGCTGGCGCGCCCGCGCCGGGGCAATCCTGACCGGCGCGGCGACGGTGCTGGCCGATGACCCGGCATTGACCGCGCGCCCCGAAGCCGGCGAGTTCCTGCCGCCGCTGCGGGTGGTGCTGGACGCGCGTCTGCGCACGCTGGAGCGCACGGGGGTGCGCGAAGGCGGCGCGCCCACGCTGTACCTGCACGATCCGGCGCTGGCACCGCCGGCGCTGGAGGACATCCAGTTCGCCGCCGCGCCATTGCAGGCCGACGGCCGTTTCGACCTGCATGTGGTGATGGCATTGCTGGCCGCGCGCGGCATCAACGAGGTCCATGTCGAGGCCGGGCCGACCCTGTGCGGCGCCCTGCTCGCGGCCGGGCTGGCCGATGAAGTGCTGCTGTACCTGGCGCCGCTGCTGATGGGTGATGGCGCGCGCCCGCTGCTGGCCGGGCTGGGCATCGACACGATGGCGCAGGCGCTGCCATTGGAGGTGGCCGACCTGCGCAGTGTCGGCAAGGACCTGCGCCTGCTGCTGCGCCCGTAGGTCGGGGTTACACCCCCGGCGCTGCCTTGCGCGTGCTGCCGGGGGCGCAGCCCCGGCCTACCTCGTGGCCAGCTTCCCGGCGATTTGCCAGCAGGACGCTGCACCACGCCACGGAACACTGCCATCCATCCACCGGGCAGGCCCGCCCGGACCGGGCTGGTACAATGCCCGCGCCGGTTCGCCGGCAACCACGAACGTCTTCAGGGCGGGGTGCGATTCCCCACCGGCGGTAGGCGCGGCCATTCCGATGGAATGCACGCGCGAGCCCGCGAGCGCCGAGGCCGATGGGGGTTGCGCATCATGATGCGGGCTCCGCTTGGCCGAGGGTCAGCAGATCCGGTCCGATGCCGGAGCCGACGGTATAGTCCGGATGAAAGAAGACGGCCACGCATGGCATCGCGCCATGCGTGCGCCTGTTTGCCTTGCGGCGTTTTTCGCTGGCCTCCAACGCGAGAAACGTAATGAAGAAACACGGCAATACCTGCACCTGCATGCCGGGGGTGCACTGATGTTCACCGGCATCATCGAAGGCGTCGGCCGCCTGGCCGCGCGCGAACCCCTCGGCGGCGATGTCCGCTTCACCTTCCACGTCGGCAGCCTGCCGTTCGATGACGTGCGGCTCGGCGAGAGCATCGCGGTCAACGGCGTGTGCCTGACCGTCATCGCCTTCGATGGCGACAGCTTCCGGGCCGACGCCTCCACCGAGACGCTGGGCCTGACCACGCTGGGTGAACTGGTCATCGGCGCGGCGATCAACCTCGAACGCGCGATGCGCCCGAGCGACCGCCTCGGCGGGCATCTGGTCAGCGGCCACGTCGATGGCATCGGCAAGGTGCTGTCGGTCATCGATGACGCCCGCGCGCAGCGCTGGCGCTTCGCCGCACCGCAAGCGCTGCTGAAATACATCGCGAAGAAGGGCTCGATCTGCGTCGACGGCGTCAGCCTGACCGTCAACGAGGCCGATGACGAGGGCTTCGAGGTGGCGCTGATCCCGCACACCGTCGCCCATACCCGCTTCGTCCATACCGGCGTCGGCGATGCCGTCAACCTCGAAATCGACCTGGTGGCGCGCTACGTGGAAAAACTGATCGGAATGCCGGCCAACGGCCGGCATCTACCCGGCCAAGGAGCCAACGCATGAACTTCGCCCCTGTCCCCGAACTGCTGGAAGAAATCCGCGCCGGCCGCATGGTGGTGATCGTCGATGACGAGGACCGCGAGAACGAAGGCGACCTGATCATGGCCGCCGAGCTGGTCAAGCCCAGCGACATCAACTTCATGGTCACCCACGGCCGCGGTCTGGTGTGCCTGCCGTTGACCCGCGCCCGCGCCGCCGACCTGGGCCTGGCGCCAATGGTGCAGGCCAATACCGCGCAGTTCCAGACCAACTTCACCGTCAGCATCGAAGCGGCCGAGGGCGTGACCACGGGCATTTCCGCGCATGACCGCGCCCACACCATCCGCACCGCGGTCAAGCCCAACGCCAGGGCGTCGGACCTGCACCAGCCGGGCCACATCTTCCCGCTGATCGCCCAGCCGGGGGGCGTGCTGACCCGCGCCGGCCATACCGAGGCGGGCGTGGACCTGGCCATGCTGGCCGGGTTGGAGCCGGCCGGTGTGCTGGTGGAGATCCTCAACCCCGACGGCAGCATGGCGCGCCGCCCGGAGCTGGAGGTGTTCGCGCGCGAGCACGGGCTGAAGATGGGCTCCATCGCCGACCTGATCGCCTACCGGCTGGCCACCGAGCACACCGTCGAGCGCGTGGACGAGCGCGAGATCGACACCGAGTTCGGTGCGTTCCGGCTGCTCACCTACCGCGACCGTATCGCCCACGACCTGCACTTCGCGCTGGTCCGTGGCACGCCTCGGCGCGACGTGCCGACGCTGGTGCGGGTGCAGGTGGAGAACCCGCTGGCCGACCTGCTGCACTGGCGCCGCGACGATTTCGGCGTGGCCGCCACCGACGCGCTGCGCGCCATCGCCGCCGAAGGGCAGGGGGTGATGGTGGTGCTGTCGGCGCCGCGCGATACCGACGCGCTGCTGGCGCGGCTGCGGCGCGAGCCGGAAGTGCGCCCGGCCGGCAAGGACAAGGACGTGGGCCAGTGGCGCCGCAACGGCGCCGGTGCGCAGATCCTGTCCGACCTCGGCCTGGGCAAGCTGCGCGTGCTCGGTACCCCACGCCGGCAGGTTGGTTTGGCCGGTTATGGGTTGGAGATCGTCGAGACCGTGCAGCCGTAAGTGCGGGGTTTACCCCACATCCACTCCCGACCCCTAGCCCCGTAGGTGCCGGGCTTGCCCGGCACGGGCTTCACCGGGAAGGCCCCATACGGGGCAAGCCCCGCATCTACGGGGTCTTGGTGCGCGCATCGGCAATCGCCTTGACCCGCGCCTTGCGCAATGCCTCGCCGATGGCGGGGCCCTGCAACCCGGCGGTGGCGATGTCGCGCGCGTTGACCGACAGCGCGGCGGCATGCAGGCGCAGCAGGGTGGCGCGCTGCGGATAGTCGCTGTCCTCGAACCCGAGCCGGCCGCGCTTGTCGCACTCGCACACCAGCGCCATCTGCGCGATGCGCTCGGGACGGCGCAGGCCGTCGCAGCGCGCGATCAGCTCCAGCACGGTGGCGTCGCGCAGTTCGTCGATGCGGTGCACGTTGAGGTGTTCGCGGCACGCCGCCTCGGCGAGCAGGCGGTGGTCGGCCGGCACCTTCAGGCGTTCGCACAACGCGGCCAGTGGCTTGAGCCCGCACTGTTCGTGCATGACGTGGCGCGGCAGTTCGTCCGCCGGGGTCAGGGCCTTGCCGAGGTCGTGGGTGAGCGCGGCGAAGCCGACCAGGTCGTCGCCCGGCGCCAGCCTTGCGGCCATGTCGCTGACCATTTCCTGGTGCACGCCGGTGTCCACCTCCGGGTGGAACTCGGCGCGCTGCGGCACGCCGTACAGCGCCTCCACTTCCGGCAGGATCGCGCCCAGCGCGCCGGTGTCGTGCAGCGTGCGCAGGAACGCCGACGGCCGCGCCGCGCGCAGCGCCTTGCGCAGCTCCTGCCAGATGCGCTCGGGCACCAGCGCATCCAGTTCGCCGCTGGCGGCGACCTGCCGCATCAGCGCGGCGGTTTCCGGGGCGAGGGTGAAGCCCAGCGGGGCGAAGCGCGCCATGAAGCGCGCCGCGCGCAGCACCCGCAGGGGATCCTCGACGAAGGCCGGGCCGACGTGGCGCAGCACGCGCTGTTCGATGTCGCGCACGCCGCCCCAGGGATCGACCAGCGCGCCGCTTGCCTCGTCGCGGGCGATGGCGTTGAGGGTGAAATCGCGGCGCCGCAGGTCTTCCTCCAGCGTCACCGACGGATCGGCATCGACCACGAAGCCGCGGTAGCCGCGCCCGCTCTTGCGCTCGGTGCGCGCCAGCGCATGTTCCTCGCCGGTATGCGGGTGCAGGAACACCGGGAAGTCGCGGCCCACGGCCTTGAAGCCCTGCGCCTCCATCTGCTGCTGGGTGGCGCCGACCACCACCCAGTCGCGGTCGCCCGCTTCGAGGCCAAGCAGGGAATCGCGGACCGCGCCGCCGACGAGATAGGTCTTCATGCGCGACATGATGCGTGCAAAGGCCACGGCGGCAAAACCGCGCGCGGTAAATGCGGGGCCTGCCCCGCATCCTCGGCCGTCACCGCGAATAGGCGGCGCGGATCTGCTCGGCGTATTCGGCCAGCGTGCCGAGCCCGATGCGCTGGCGGCGTTCGTCCACGTGCGCCTCGTCCTCGATCGGCGCGGGTACCCAGTCGTCGCCGGCCTTGATGAATTGCGTGCCGTACAGCTGCTTTTCGTCGCGGCCGGTGCGCACGCGGTCGGTCAGGTAAGCCAGGTGCGAGGGTTTGGCGTCCTTGTCGAGTACGGCCTTTTCCAACAGCTCCAATACCTGCTGCTGGAAGGCCGGGTCGCGGTCGGCGTGCTGCGCCAGCAGCCATGCGGCCTGCGCACCGTCCTCGTGGACCAGCTTGTAGCCGGGCCAGCCACGGCTGGCGACCACCTGCTTGAGCCAGGTGGTGTTGTCGGTGTCGATCCGTTCGGCCTCGGCGATCAGCGCCTTGTCCTCCGGCGCGGCGATCAGCCGGTCGCGGATTTCCTGGTCGCGGTTGAGGCGCTCGAACAATTCGCGGCGCAGCGTGCGGTCGGTCCCGGCGAGGTGGCGGTCTTCCTCCTGCCGCGCCAGTGCCAGCATCGGTTCCCAGCGCGGGTCGTCGCGCAGGCTGCGGAAGTCCTCGTCCTGCTGGAGGTCCGCGACCGAGGTGAAATGGGTGGTGATGGTCGTGCGCAGGCGCTCGAACGCGGCGTCGGCGTTGCCGGCGAGGGCAAGGCAGCAGGCGGCGTTGTAGCCGTCCGCGCGGGTGCCGCCTTCGGCGTCGGCCACCTGCGCATAGAGCGCGGCGCAGCTGGCGTATTCGCCGGCGTCGTAGGCCCGCTGCGCCTCGCTGCGCATAGGTGGCGCGGCCAGTGTGGCGAGGGGCAGCAGGGCACAGGCGGTGAATGCGATCACTACGGCACGGAGCTTGGGCATGCTGTCGGTCCCGGGACGGAGAGCCGGCAGCATGCCTGCCTCAGCCGGGGCAGGCAAACGCCTTGGCCGGCGTTTCCAGCCGGCCCTGCATGCGCTCGACCAGCGGCACCGCCTTGCCGTTGAGGCGCCAGTCGTAGATCACGCTGAAGGCCAGCACGCGGGCGACGTATTCGCGGGTTTCCTTGTAGCTGATGGTCTCGATCCAGAAATCCGCATCGAAGCCGGGGCGCTGCGACTGCCAGCGCGCGGTCGGGGTGGGCCCGGCGTTGTAGGCGGCGATGGTGACGTAGGGCAGGCTGCCGTACTTGTCCAGCAGCTGGCGCAGGTAGGCGCTGCCGATGGCGATGTTGGTATCTGCGTCGTACAGGCTGGCGGCGCCGCCGTAGCCGCTCAGGCCAATGGATTTCGCGACGCTGGCGCCGGTGGCCGGCAGCACCTGCATCAGCCCCATCGCGTTGGCCGACGAGCGCGCGTTCGGGTTGAAGATGCTTTCGGCGCGGATTTCGGCCGCCACCCATGCTGGGTCCAGCGCATTGCGCGCGGCCTCGCGGCGGATGCTGTCGCCGTGGTGCAAGGGGAAGCGCAACGCGTACAGGCGCATTTCCTGCGCGCCTTTCAGGGCGAACACGGCGCGGTCGAACCAGCCGTTCGCGCCGGCCACCTCCACCGCCAGCCGGCGCTGGGTGTCGTCAAAGCGCGACAGGGCGTCGGCCCATTCGCGCGCGGCCCAGGCCGGGCGGTCGATCTTGAACAGTTCCAGCGCGCGCACCAGCGCCGGGTCGCGGGCCACGGCGGCGCGCGCCTGCGCGTCGTCGTTTGGCGTCCACGGGCACAGCGCATAGGGCTGCTGCAGCTTGTCGGCGGCGAGGAAGCCGTGGAAGGTGGCTGCGTTGGCGGCGGCGCGGTACAGCGGCAGCGCTTCGGCGGGCTTGCCGGTCTTGTCCAGCAGCCGCGCCTCGAACCAGCGCCAGCGCGAGTCGTTGCGTTGCGACGCCGGCATCCTGCGGATCGCGGCCAGTGCCGCCGGCCAGTCGCCGCGCGCCATCGCCTCGCGCGTGCGCCATTCGTGCAGGCGCTCGTCGTAGGCCGCCTCGGGCACCGCGGCCAGCCGCCGTGCCGAGTCCGGCCCGTACGAGGCCACGGTCCACAGCGCGATCTGGTAGCGCACGCGGGCCTGCTGCGTGGCGTCCAGGCCCAGCGCCTGCGCGTAGTGCGGCAACTGCCGCTCGGCCGCGTCCGGGTCGGCCTTGGCGAGCTGCTCCAGGCCATCGGTGGCGATGCGGCGGCTGCGCTCGTTCTTCGGCCAGTTCAACGCGCGCGCGTCGGGCTTGCCGACGAAGACGGCGTAGTCGTTGGCCTGCGCCTGTTCGACGGCGGGCAGGCCGCGCGCGGCGGCGCGCATCACCGCCGGCTGGCGCGCGTCGGCGGCCGCGTCGATGCGCTCCCAGCGCAGCGCGGGTGTCAGCCCACCGCGTTCGGCCAGCGCGGCGAACACCGGGTCGCAGGCGTCGGGCAGCGATTTGCCGCTGCCGCGCCACAGTGCCTGCACGTCGCCGGTCCACTGCGCATCGGCCTTGCCGGTGGCCAGCCGTGCGTTGAGTTCGGCGCATTGCAGCGCCGGGTCGCGGCTGGGCTGCCAGTTGCCGAGCAGGGCCGGCCAGTCCCGGCGCCGCGCCAGCTCCGCCAGCCACATGGCGCGGAAGGTTTCGGCCACCGGCTGGCCCTGGTAGCGGCGCAGGAAATCGCTGGCCCGCGTACCGTCGAGGCCGTCGATGCCGCGGCGCAGGGCGCTGTATTCGAGCCAGCCATACAACGGGTGGTCGCGCAGCGTGGCCGCGGCGGTGGCGTCGAACTGGCCGCGTTCGGCGTTGTCGATGGCCATGCGCATCAGCGGGCGGCGGGCGTCCAGGTCCTGTGCGCAGGCGCCGGTGGCGGCCAGCAGCAGCGATGCCGCAAACGGCAGCAGTGGGGTGTGTCGTTTCATCGGCAAAGCATAGCCGGGGCCCTGTCGGCGTCGTCGTGGCAATACCGGCTCGCGGATGAACGGGGAATGGGTGAGACAGGCGGTAATCCGGTCCCGGTTGGTGGGAAGGGGGTTTCCGGGCTTCCTTTTCCCTGTGGGGTGAGGACGTGTTGTTTGCGAGCCACCGGCTCGCACACGTCCGAACGCCCGGCGTGCTACGCCAGACGAGGGGCGAGCGAAGTCCGTGATGGTCGAACCATCGGGATGCCATCGCCCCCTCGCCCCGGTCCCTCTTCCGCCGGGAGAGGGCTGATGCTCCCCGTCTTCACTCGTTCCTTGTTGCTCTCACTACGTTCCTCGCTTCCACATGCAAACTTCCCGATTCGCACCGCTGCTGCCGGTGTTGGCGGTGCTGGGGTCGGTGACGTCGCTGGCCATCGGCACGTCCTATGCCAAGCACCTGTTCCCGCTGATCGGCGCGCAGGGCACCAGCGCGCTGCGCGTGGGCTTCTCGGCGCTGTTCCTGCTGGCGCTGTGGCGGCCGTGGCGCTGGCATGCCAGCCGCACGGACGGCATCGCGATCCTGCGCTACGGCCTGGCGTTGGGGGTGATGAACCTGCTGTTCTACATGGCCATCGACACGATTCCGTTCGGCATCGCGGTGGCCATCGAATTCACCGGGCCGCTGGCGGTGGCGATGCTGTCCTCGCGGCGGCCGATCGACTTCGTCTGGGTCGGCTGCGCGGTGGCCGGGTTGCTGCTGCTGTTGCCGGTGGCCGGCGGGCCGGCGCTGGATACGGCGGGCGTGCTGTATGCGCTGGGCGCGGCGGCATGCTGGGCGCTGTACATCGTGTTCGGCAAGCGCGCCGGGCACCTGCACGCCGGGCACAGCGTGTCGCTGGGGCTGCTGGCGGCGTCGCTGGTGGTGGTGCCTGTGGGCGTGGCCCATGCCGGCATGGCGTTGCTGGAACCACGGGTGCTGCTGGCCGGGGCGGTGGTGGCGGTGGTGTCCAGCGCGATCCCGATATCGCTGGAGATGATGGCGCTCAAGCGCCTGCCCAGGGAAACCTTCGGCATCCTGATCAGCATGGAGCCGGCGGTGGCGGCGCTGTGGGCGTTGCTGCTGCTGCACGAGCGGCTCGGTGGCCTGCAATGGCTGGCGATCGGCTGCACGGTGCTGGCTTCGGCAGGCAGCACGCTCACCGCGCGGCGGTCGCGATAGCGCCCGATCGTTGCTCGGCAACCTCGTATGTCCGACATCTCGTAGATGCGGGGCTTGCCCCGCATGAAGCCTTCCCGGTCCAGCCCCGTGCGGGGCAAGCCCCGCACCTACGCGACATGGTATGGATGCCGGCCAGCGGCCGGCACTCCCGGATGTGTCTGGAGCAAAGCCCCCTGAGTCAGGGGGCGCGCCGAAGGCGCGGGGTGTGGATGACGCAAGACGGGGCCCGCGGTCTGCGGCGCAAACCGTGGGGCGACAGCGCGCAGCGATGGCGCATACCGGCCAGCGGCCGGCACATTCAGCGCAGTGCGTTGGCCGGCACGTCGATCGACATCGCCACCGCCAGATGGTCGGAAAAGGCGGCCGGCACCGCTTCCACCGAGCGTTGCTGCAGGCTGCTGCTGACCAGGATGTGGTCGATGGCCCGGTCCGGGCGCCAACTGGGGAAGGTCGGCACCAGGCAGCCGGGCGGCTGCAGCCGGGTCTTGCGGTACAGCACCTGCATTTCCGGGCGCTCGGCCTTGCAGTTGAAGTCGCCCATCAGCACCGCGTTGGGGTGGTCGGTCAGCAGGTCGGCGATGAAATCCAGCTGCGCCATCCGCGAGCCGACGCCCAGCGACAGGTGCGCCACCGCCACGGTCAGGCCTTCGCGGTCGTCGCCGAAGCGCGCCAGCAGCACGCCGCGCCCGCCGATGCGGCCGGGCAGGGCGTGGTCCTGCACTTCCACCGGTTCCAGCCGGCTGAGCAGGCCGTTGGCGCTGGAGGCCACGCCGCCCATGCGCCGGTTGGGCTGGTGGCTCCAGTAGTTGAAGCCGGCGCGTTCGGCCAGGTAGTGGGTCTGGTTGGTGAAGCCCGAGCGCAGGCTGCCGGGGTCGGCCTCCTGCAGGCCGACGATGTCGCGGCCGCTGGCCAGTTTGGCGATGGCGTCCAGGCTGGAGCGCTTGCTGCCGGCCGGCAGCGCGTGCGACCAGCTGCGGGTCACGTAGTCGCTGTAGCGGCGCGTGCTGGAGCCGGCCTGGATGTTGGCCGTCAGCAGTCGCAAGGTGCGGGTGGGGGCGTTCACGGCGTGCAGCCGGGCCTCGCGCGGGGGGAGGCCCGGGTTCGTTCTCGTCAGCGGGCGTTGGCGGCGCGCTCGCGGGCGATCAGGTGGTCGGCGATGCGCAGCATGTCCTCGTAGCTCTTGCCCTTGACCAGGTACTTGCCGTTGACGATCAGCGACGGGGTGCCGGTGATCTTGCTGCGCTGGATGAACTGCTTGGCGCGGTTGGCCTTGGCGACCACCGAGAAGCTGCCCATCGTGTCGAGGAAGGTCCTGGCGTCGACGCCGTGCTTGCCGTAGAAGTTGGCGATGTCCTGCGGCGAATCGTGGCTGCCCAGCTCGCCGTTGAGCGAGTGCTCGATGTGGATGGCCGCATACAGCGCGTCGTGGGTCTTTTCCTGCACGCCCAGCGCCTCGGCGGCGTAGTAGGCGCGGGAGTAGTCGTCCCAGTAGCTGCCGAACATGGCCGGGACGTAGACGAAATTCACGTCCGAGGGCAGGCCGGCCTTCCACGAGGCGACCATCGGCTGGAAGCGGGCGCAGGCCGGGCAGACGTAGTTGAAGACCTCGGCCACCTCGATCTTGCCGGCGGCCGGCTGGATCGGCTGGCCGCCTTCGATGGCCACGTAGTCGGTGCCGGCCACCGGTTCGGGGCCGACCAGGCGTGCCTGCGCCGGTACCGGGACCTTGTCTTCGGCGGGTGCGGCGGTGGCTTCGCCAGCCGGCTCCGCGGCCAGGGTTGCGCTTTCATCGGCCGGTGCGGCGGCATCGGCGGCCGGGGCCTCCGCGGGGGTGGTGGCGGCCGGCGTGGCCGGTGCGGTGGCGTCGGCCGAGCCGTCCTGCGGCGTGCAGGCGACCATCAGCGGCAGCAGGGCCGTCAGGACCAGGGCGAGGCGGATCTTCATCGGGGGATCTCCAGCGGATTCGTCGGTACGGCGGCCACCGGGCGGCGACCGGTGCGCATGATGCCACTTTGCACCGGCCCGGCTGAACCGGTGGCGCGCGGTGGGTGGCTCAGGGGCGGGCGGCGGCGCGCTCGCGGGCGATCAGCGCGTCGGCGTTGCGCAGCAGTTCCTGGAAGTTGTTGCCCTTGACCAGGTATTTGCCGTTGACGATCAGCGCCGGCGTGCCCGGTACCCGGGTGCGCATGGCGAACTCGCGCGCGGCCTTGACCCTGGCCTCGACCTGCTCGCCGCGCAGCGCGTCGATGTAGGCCTGCGGCTCCACGCCATAGGCGGCATGGAAGGTGGCCAGCTCCTGCGGCGAGACGTTCTGCATCGGCAGGCTGTGTTGTTCGTGCAGCGCCTTGAATACGTCGGCATGGCTGCGCGCGAGCACGCCGGTCTGCTCGGCGGCGTAGTAGGCACGGGCATAGGCGTCCCAGTAGCCGCCGAAGGCGGCCGGTACCGCGGTGAAACGCACGTCGCGCGGCAGCTTGGCGGTCCATGCCTCCAGCATCGGCTCGAAATGGGCGCAGTGCGGGCAGGTGTAGCCGAACATCTCCACCACCTCGATCCTGCCGGCCAGTGGCGCGAACGGGCCGGGGTCGGCGATCAGGTCGTAGTCCCGCCCTTCCACCGGCTCGGACGTGGAAGCGGCGCAGGCGGCCAGCGGCAGCAGGACCAGCAGCAGGGTCATCAGGCGCGAGGCGAATTTCATCGGGAAAGCTCCAGCGGAAATGGAAACGCCGGCCTGCGGGGGCCGGCGTTTCCTGGACGGCACTGCACCGGTCGCGGTGGCGAGTGGCTCAGGGCTGCGCGGGCGCAGCGTCGACGTCGTCGGCGCGGGCGTGCAGGCCCTGCACGTAGCTGGACAACGCCTGGATTTCCTGTTCGGTCAGCGAATGGGTGACCTGTTCCATGATGCGGAAGTGGGCCGGGTCGGTTTCCTGCGTCTGCCCGGCCTGGTAGTGCTGCAGGCGCTGGGCGGTGTAGGCCGCGTGCTGGCCGCCGATGTGCGGGTAGGCGGGGCCGGGGTTGCCGGCGCCGTTGGGGCCGTGGCAGGCCATGCAGGCCGGGATGCCGCGCTTGGCGTCGCCGCCGCGGTAGAGCGCCTGCCCGATCTCGTAGAACTTCATGCCGGCATACGCGCCATCGGTGACGTCGGCATCGTCGGCGACGCCGGCGCCGGACTTCTGCGTGGCGAAATAGGCGCCGAGGTCGCGCATGTCCTGCGGGGTCATGCCTTCGACGAACGGCAGCATGACCGCGACCATGCCCTCGGTGCGCTGGCCGCTGGCGATCAGCGCCAGCTGCTGGGCGATGTAGCGCTCGCTCTGGCCGGCCAGGCGCGGGTACATCTCGATGGCCGAGTTGCCGTCGGCGCCGTGGCAGGCGGCGCAGACCTGCGCCTTCTGCTCGCCGGCCGCGGCATCGCCGGGCAGGGCCTTGCTCAGGTCGATCTCCAGCGGCGCGACCTGTACCTGCGCTTCCTCGGGCATCGGGGTGACCGAGCTCTGCGCATACGCAACGATGGCGATGAGGGGGGCTGCTATTGCGGTGATGGCAAGAGCGCGAACGTGGCGCATGCGGAAAGCTCCGTGTGGACCGGGCCGGGCGGGTTTCGGCCGGCATCGCGTGAATTATCGGCGCCGATTCAGGGCAGGGTCAACGCAGCGCTGCAACAAAACCCTGCGGAGGTGGCAGAAAGCGGGCGGAAATGGCCGGTAACGGGCGCCTGCGGGCCGGCGCACGACGGCCCGGCGTGCGATCCTATGCGCATGTCACAGCTCCTCGAACGCGCCCGCTACCAGCTTTCCGCCCACAACGCCCGGCAGTTGCCGCCGGACGCGGGCGCCGAAGTGGCCTTCGCCGGCCGCTCCAACGCCGGCAAGTCCAGCGCGCTCAACGCGCTGACGCGGCAGAACGCACTGGCCCGGGTTTCCAAGACCCCCGGCCGCACCCAGCAACTGGTGTTCTTCCAGGTCACCCCCGAGGCCCACCTCGTCGACCTGCCCGGCTATGGCTACGCCAAGGTGCCGCTGGAGCTGCAGGCGCACTGGCAGGCCTTCATCGACAGCTACTTCCGCAGCCGCGAGGCGCTCAAGGGGCTGGTGGTGGTGATGGACATCCGCCACCCGCTGAAGGACTACGACCGGCAGATGCTGGCCTACGCGGTGCAGCGCGGCCTGCCGGCGCACGCGCTGCTGACCAAGGCCGACAAGCTCGGCCGCGGCCAGCAGATGCAGACCCTGCAGAAGGTGCGCAAGGAGCTGTCCGCCGCGTTCGGCGACACGGTGAGCGTGCAGGCCTTCTCCGGCGAGTCGAAGCAGGGCGTGGAGGAAGCGCGCGCGGTGATCGGCGGCTGGCTGGGGCTGTAGCGCCGGCCGGCTGGCGATCCCCCGGCCACGCCGCGGTTCAGCGGCTGGCGTCGCCGTTGGTTGCCGCAGGCGCGTGCCGTGCACCGGTGTCCACCGGCTCAGGGTGCGACATGGAACAACCGGCCGATGGCGGTGGCCGCGGCCATCGCCAAGGCGCCCCAGAACACCACGCGCACCGCGCCGCGTACCGGCGCGGCACCGCCGGCATGGGCGGCCAGGGCGCCGGTGATGCTCAGCCCGGCCAGGGTGGAGCCGATGGTGGCGGCCGTGACCAGCGGGGCCGGGGCCAGCAGGGCGGTCAGCACCGGCAGCGCCGCGCCGGCGACGAAGGCGCTGGCCGAGGCGGCGGCCGCCTGCAGCGGGCGCGCGCGCAGTTCGTCGGTGATGCCCAGCTCGTCGCGTGCATGCGCGGCCAGCGCGTCGTGCGCGGTGAGCTGCACCGCCACCTCGTGCGCCAGTTCCGGCGACAGCCCGCGGCGGCGGTAGATGCCGGCCAGTTCCTCCAGTTCGTCATGCGGGTCCTCGTGCAGCTCGCGGCGCTCGGTCGCCAGGTCCGCATGCTCGGCGTCGGCCTGCGACTGCACCGAGACGTATTCGCCGGCGGCCATCGACATGGCCCCGGCCACGGTGCCGGCGACGCCGGTGGCCAGCACGGTGGCCGCCGAGGCGCCGCTGGCGGCGATGCCCACCACCAGCCCGGCCACCGAGACGATGCCGTCGTTGGCACCGAGCACGGCAGCGCGCAGCCAGCCGACGCGTTCGGAGCGGTGGATTTCCTTGTGGCGGTGTCGTTGCATGCCGGGCAGTTTAGGCAACGGGCGCGGGGCCGTGGCGGAATGATATGCAGCCGCGCTCGCGAATGCGGGTCAAGCCTGCGCCGGTAGGATGCTGAAACCCGTGGCCGGCAACGTGGCGCACGGGGCCGCACGATATAGTTCCGGCTTGCGGTGACGGGGCTGCAACCCCACATCCGGCCCCACCCGAATCCACGCGAGATCGCCCTTGTCCAGCCCCAGCCACGTCGCCGATACCCCCATCACCGACCGCGACCAGCTGGTCCAGAGCATCGCCTCGGGCGAGAAGCCCAAGGCGCAATGGCGCATCGGCACCGAGCACGAGAAGTTCGGTTTCAGGCTGGACGACCTGCGCCCGCCGACGTTCGAGGGCGAACGCGGCATCAACGCGCTGCTCGACGGCCTGACCCGCTTCGGCTGGGAGCCGGTGCAAGAGGACGGCAACACCATCGCCCTGCTGCGCGACGGCGCCTCGGTGACGCTGGAGCCGGCCGGGCAGCTGGAACTGTCCGGCGCGGCGCTGGAGAGCATCCACCAGACCTGCGTGGAAACCGGCACCCACCTCAACGAAGTGGCGCAGGTGGCCGGCGAGCTGCAGCTGGGCTTCCTCGGCATGGGCTTCCAGCCGAAGTGGGCGCGCGCGGACATGCCGTGGATGCCCAAGGGCCGCTACCAGATCATGAAGAACTACATGCCCAAAGTCGGCGCGCTCGGCCTGGACATGATGACCCGTACCTGCACGGTGCAGGTCAACCTCGACTACGCCAGCGAAGCGGACATGGTGAAGAAGTTCCGCGTGTCGCTGGCCTTGCAGCCGATAGCGACGGCGCTGTTCGCCGATTCGCCGTTCACCGAAGGCAAGCCCAACGGCTACCTGAGCTACCGTTCGCACATCTGGACCGATACCGACGCCGACCGCACCGGCATGCTCGACTTCGTGTTCGCCGACGGCTTCGGCTACGAGCGCTACGTGGACTACCTGCTCGACGTGCCGATGTATTTCTCCTACCGCGATGGCCGCTACATCGACGCCAGCGGCAAGTCGTTCCGCAGGTTCATGCGCGGCGAGCTGGACGTGCTGCCCGGCGCGCTGCCCACGCTGCGCGACTGGAACGACCACATGACCACCGCGTTCCCGGAAGTGCGCCTGAAGAAGTACCTGGAAATGCGCGGTGCCGACAGCGGCCCGTGGAGCCGCATCTGCGCGCTGCCGGCGTTCTGGGTCGGCCTGCTGTACGACGACGCGGCGCTGGACGCGGCGTGGGACCTGGTCAAGGACTTCAGCATGGCCGAGCGCCACGCCCTGCGCGATGGCGTGCCGAAGCTGGCGATGAAGCTGCCGTTCCGCGATGGCACGGTGCGCGACCTCGCGCGGCGCGCGCTGGAAATCTCGCGCGAGGGCCTGCGCCGCCGTGCCGCGCTCAATGCCGACGGCCAGGACGAAACCCGCTTCCTCGACGTGCTGCAGGAGATCGTCGATTCCGGCAAGACCGCCGCCGAGCGCAAGCTGGAGCTGTTCCACGGCGAGTGGTACGGCAGCGTCGATCCGCTGTTCTGCGAATTCGCTTACTGAGGGGCATGCGGGGCAAGCCCCGCATGAAGTCTTGCTGGTGAAGCTCCCATGCCGGGCAAGTCCGGCACCTACGGTCGTTACGTCGCGAATTTCGTGAGTACGTAGGTCGGGGCCATGCCCCCGACGGTGGTACGCACGCGGCGTCGGGGGCATAGCCCCGACCTACGGTTGGCTGTTGTGGATGCGGGGCAAGCCCCGCATCCACGAGCGATGTTTTCGCGCAGGTGCCGGGCTTGCCCGGCACGGATCGGCGAGCGCTGCCGATGGGGTCAGCCCCCGTCGCGACCGATGGACGAGGACACCCGCCAGATATCGACGTTGCCGTCGCCGGTGTGCTGCTCGATCAGCGCCAGTTCCTCGGCGCTGAAGTCCAGCCGCGCCGCGGCATCCAGCGAATCGTCCAGCTGCGCCACGTTGCGCGCGCCGATCAGCGCCGAGCTCACCCGTGCATCGCGCAGCACCCAGGCGATGGCCATCTGCGCCAGCGACTGCCCGCGTGCGGCGGCGATGGCGTTGAGCGCGCGGATACGCGCCAGGTTGGCCTCGCCGAGCATGCTCTGCTTGAGAGAACCGTTGCGGCTGGCGCGGGCATCGGCCGGCACCCCGTGCAGGTACTTGTCGGTCAGCATGCCCTGCGCCAGCGGCGAGAAGGCGATGCAGCCCACGCCCAGCTCGCCCAGCGCCGGCAGCAGGCCGGCCTCGATGTCGCGGTTGAGCATGGAATAGTTGGGCTGGTGGATCAGCAGCGGCACGCCCTCGGCGCGCAGGATCGCGGCGGCCTGCCGGGTCAGTTCCGGCGAATACGAGGAGATGCCCACGTACAGCGCCTTGCCCTGGCGGTGCAGGTGCGCCAGCGCGCCCATCGTCTCTTCCAGCGGCGTGTCGGCATCGACCCGGTGCGAGTAGAAGATGTCCACGTGGTCCAGGCCCATGCGCCGCAGGCTCTGCTCGCAACTGGCGATGACGTGCTTGCGCGAGCCGCTGGGGCCGCCGTAGGGGCCGGGCCACATGTCCCAGCCGGCCTTGGTGGAAACCACCAGTTCGTCGCGGTGCGCGGCGAAATCGGCGGCGTACCAGCGGCCGAAGTTCTCCTCGGCCGAACCGAACGGCGGGCCGTAGTTGTTGGCCAGGTCGAAATGGGTGACGCCACGGTCGAAGGCGCGGCGCAGCATGGCGCGGCCGGTCTCGAACACGTCCACGCCGCCGAAGTTCTGCCACAGCCCGAGCGAAATGGCCGGCAGGGTCAGGCCGCTGCGGCCGACGCGGCGTTGCGGCATGCGCCCGTCGTAGCGGGCGGGATCGGCGATGTAGGACATGGCGGGTTCCGCGGAAAGGGGTGCCTACATTAGGGCATGGGCAGCAGCGGGTGCAGCGTGGCCGGGAGGGACGGGGCATCGGCCTGCTTGCATGCGGCGGGGCTTTCCATATACTGCCCCCCAGTACATGCAGGGTCAGGCGCGCATGCCGCATTCCCCCGAGGAAAAGAAGAAGGTGCTGGCGCGGGTACGGCGCATCCGCGGCCAGTGCGACGCGCTGGAGCGCGCGCTGGAAGCCGGCGCCGACTGCGGCCCGGTGTTGCAGCAGATCGCCGCCATCCGTGGCGCGGTCAACGGGCTGATGTCCGAGGTGATGGAAGCGCACCTGCGCGAGGAGTTCGGCCAGCCGGCGCAGTCCGAGGCGCAGCGCAGCGCGCGCGTGGCCGAGATGTCCGGCCTGATCCGTTCCTACCTCAAGTAGGAGCGACGTGAGTCGCGATGGGGCTTCCATTGCAAGCCCCACCGGCGCACAGGGGGGGGGGCTTTCCCGGGAAAGCCATCGCGACTCACGTCGCTCCTACATGCACACATACGAACAACTGCTACAGGAGAACCCCCATGAAATCCCGTGCCGCCGTCGCCTTCGCCGCTGGCGAACCACTGAAGATCGCCGAGATCGACGTCGCCCCGCCCAGGGCCGGCGAAGTGCTGGTGAAGATCACCCATACCGGCGTCTGCCACACCGATGCCTTCACCCTGTCCGGCGACGATCCGGAAGGGCTGTTCCCCTGCGTGCTCGGCCATGAAGGCGCGGGCATCGTGGTCGAGGTCGGCGAGGGCGTGACCTCGGTGAAGCCGGGCGACCACGTGATCCCGCTGTATACCGCCGAGTGCGGGCAGTGCCTGTTCTGCAAGAGCGGCAAGACCAACCTGTGCACCGCGGTGCGCGCCACCCAGGGCAAGGGCGTGATGCCCGACGGCACCACCCGCTTTTCGTACAACGGCGAGCCGATTTACCACTACATGGGTTGCTCGACCTTCTCCGAATACACCGTGGTCGCCGAGGTGTCGCTGGCCAAGGTCAACCCGGCGGCGAACCCGGAGCACGTGTGCCTGCTCGGCTGCGGCGTCACCACCGGCATCGGCGCGGTGCACAACACCGCCAAGGTGGCCGAAGGCGATTCGGTGGCCGTATTTGGCCTCGGCGGCATCGGCCTGGCGGTGATCCAGGGCGCGCGGCAGGCGAAGGCCGGGCGCATCATCGCCGTCGACACCAACCCCTCCAAGTTCGAGCTGGCGCGCCAGTTCGGCGCCACCGATTGCGTGAACCCGAAGGACCATGACCAGCCGATCCAGCAGGTGATCGTGGAGATGACCGGCTGGGGCGTGGACCATTCGTTCGAGTGCATCGGCAACGTCAACGTGATGCGCGCGGCGCTGGAATGCGCGCACCGCGGCTGGGGCCAGAGCGTGATCATCGGCGTGGCCGGTGCCGGGCAGGAAATCGCCACCCGCCCGTTCCAGCTGGTCACCGGCCGCAAGTGGATGGGTACCGCGTTCGGCGGGGTCAAGGGCCGCAGCCAGCTGCCGGGCATGGTCGAGGATGCGATGAAGGGCGAGATCGAGCTGGCGCCGTTCGTCACCCACACGATGGAGCTGGAGAAGATCAACGAAGCCTTCGAGCTGATGCACGCAGGCAAGTCGATCCGCAGCGTCGTCCACTTCTGATGATCCGTAGGAGCGCACCTTGGTGCGCGATGAAGCTTCGCCGGTAAGGCCCCATCGCGCACCAAGGTGCGCTCCTACCGGTTTTTCGCGAGACGGGAGAACCAACATGCAACGCATCGAACACCGCGCCTGCTTCGGCGGCTGGCAGGACGTGTATCGCCACCGCTCCGAGGTGCTGGGCTGCGAGATGGACTTCGCCGTCTACCTGCCGCCACAGGCGGAAACCGGCGCCCGGCTGCCGGTGCTGTACTGGCTTTCCGGCCTGACCTGCAGTGAGCAGAACTTCATCACCAAGGCCGGCGCGCAGCGCCATGCGGCCGAGCACGGCATCATCCTGGTCGCGCCGGACACCAGCCCGCGTGGCGACGATGTGGCCGACGCCGGAGGCTACGACCTGGGCAAGGGCGCCGGTTTCTACGTCAACGCCACGCAGCAGCCGTGGGCGCGGCACTACCGGATGCACGACTACGTCGCCGCGGAGTTGCCGGCGCTGGTCGAGGCCAACTTCCCGGCCAGCGGCGCGCGCGCGATCAGCGGGCATTCGATGGGCGGGCATGGCGCGTTGACCATCGCACTGCGCAATCCTGGCCGCTACCGCAGCGTGTCGGCATTCTCGCCGATCGTGGCGCCGTCGCAGGTGCCCTGGGGCGAGAAGGCGTTCGCCGCCTATCTGGGCGAGGACCGCGAGGCGTGGAAGCAGTACGACGCCTGCGCCCTGATCGCCGGTGCGAGCGAACGCTTGCCGCTGCTGGTCGAGCAGGGCGGGGCCGACGAATTCCTCGACACGCAGCTGCGCCCGCAACTGCTGCAGGCTGCCTGCGAGGCCGCCGGCCATCCGCTGCAACTGCGCCTGCGGCCGGGCTACGACCACAGCTATTACTTCATCGCCAGCTTCATCGGCGAGCATCTGGCCCACCATGCGCGTGCCATGACCTGACAGGTGCCGTGCGGCACCGGCGGACACGGCGGCCTCCCCGGCTTCTTTTGCTATTGTCCTGCCATCGGCCTTGGTCCAGGAGGGATGCCATGCCGTTGGTGCTGGCGGTTCTGTTCGTGCTTTGCCACGGCCTGGCGCTGGCCTTGTCGCCGGCACGGGCACCCCTGTTGTCGTTCGGCTTCCTCATCGCCGCCCCGTTGCTGGCAGCGGCGGCATGCCTGTGGCGAGGGTGGCGGCACCATGCGGCGCTGGGCTGGCATGCCACGGCGCTGGCCATGCTGCTGTGGGCCACCGGCATGGCGTTGAACATGGCCGATGTCCTGAACGCCGGCGAGGCCAACGACACTCCGCAGGCCAGCTTGCTGTTTTATGTCATGTATGGAGTGCCGCTGGTGTTCGTGCTGGCGCGCGCCCGGCGCGAGCGCTGGCCGATCAGCCTGATCGACGCACTGATGGCGGCCCTGCTGGGCGTGCTGTTTTTCCTGCATACCCGCCATCGTGCCAGTGCCGGCGATGCAGGCCTGGACGGCCTGCGCATGATGTTCGACATCCAGAACGTGTGCATCGCCGCGTTCGCGTTGTTGCGCTGGGCCAGCACCGACCTGCCGGACCGGCATGCCTTTTTCCGGGTGATGGCGATGTATGCCCTGGCGTACCTGCTGGTGGCTGGCTTCACCAACCACTGTGCCGCGGACGAGCCCTTCGGCCTGCATGCCGACCTGTTGATCGACTTGCCTTTCCTGCTGCTGGCGGTTCTGGCCTTGAACGCGCGCGAACCCGCGCATGTCGTGGAGTACCCGCGGCTGCGGTATGTCGTGCAGGCCGGCGGACCGATGATCCTGCCTTTGCTGCTGCTGGTGGTGGCCATGCAGGTGGTCGACCATTCGCGGCATTGGGCACTGGCCGGTTTCGTGGTGGCGACGTTGGGTTTCGGCCTGCGCAGCGTGTTGCTGCAGATCGAGTTGCTGGAGCAGCATACGGCGCTGGACGCACTGTCGCGGCTGGACGGGCTGACCGGCGTGGCCAACCGCCGCCAGTTCGATGCCGTGCTGCATGCCGAATGGAGCCGTGCCTGCAGGCAGGGGAGCGCGCTTTCGCTGCTGTTGATCGACATCGACCATTTCAAGAGGTTCAACGATACCCACGGCCACCCGATGGGGGATCGCTGCCTGCGCAAGGTGGCCGAGGTGCTTCATGCCACGGCGGCACGTGGTACGGAGTTGGTGGCCCGCTACGGTGGCGAGGAATTCGGGATAGTGCTGCCAGGTGCATCCCCCGAAAGCGCTTGCGGGATGGGAGAGCGCCTGCGTGCGGCGGTGGCGGGGATTCCCGAAGGCGACTTGCCACAGGCCGTGACCATCAGCGTGGGCGTGGCCTGCATGCGGCCCGCATGGCCGTGTCCCCTGGAAGCCCTGCTGGCCGGTGCCGACCGCGCATTGTATGCAGCCAAGCATGCCGGCCGTGACCGTGTCGAGATGTGGCTGGAGCAAGCGCCGGATGCATTGGCTGACGGCGGCCTGCGGGTTCCATGATCCAGCGAATCCCGGGGACGCTCGGCACTATCGTGGACGGGCAGGCATCACCTGCATCCAAGGCCCGAGGCATTGGACAAGTCTGCTTCAGACGGTCATGAAATCGGTATATGCGTAGCTCGCCTCGCGCAGCACCGTGGCGCCTGCACGCAGCTGCAGCGGCGCGCGGAACATCGGCCCGGCGCCGACGCAGGTGTGGAATTCGCCGTTCTCGCCACAGGGGTCGATGCCGGCGGGCAGGGCGTCGAGCAGGACATGGTCGAAGGCGCGGCCGGCGAAGCCGGCATCCAGCAACTGCGTGTCCACACAGCACAGGTGCGCGCGCAGGCCGCCGTCGATCATGCGCCGCGCCAGCGCGCCGGTGTCATCGCCGAACAACGGGAACCGGCAGTCCCAGCCCAGCCCGGCGAACTGCCGCTCGCGCCATTGGCGGATGTCCTCCAGCAGCAGGTCGCCGAATGCCAGCGTGCGCAATGCCGGCCAGCGTTGCCGCGCCGCCGCCAGTGCCTGCGCCATGCGCTGCAGGTAGACGGCGTTGTCGCAGGCCTGTGGTATCCACGCGCGCAGCAGCGGCAGCCCGGCGGCATCGGCCTGCGCCTGCAGCACCTCCTCGCGCACGCCCTGCATCGAGGCGCGGCCGTGGCCTTCGGTCAGCGTGCTCAGCAGTGCGACGACGCGGGTGTCGTCGCGCTGGCGCAGCGTGTGCAAGGCCCATGCTGCGTCCTTGCCGCCGCTCCAGCACAACAGGACCGGAAGCATGGGTCAGCGCACGTCGCGCAGTTCCCAGTGGCGCCCGGCCAGCAGGCGCAGGCGCTGCTTGAGCACGTCGCCGGGGATGCGGGTGATGGCGACCAGGTCGATGCGCAGGTCCGACTGCCGGCCGATCACCGTGGCCTCCGGGTCGGTGATGCCCAGCGCGGGATCGACGTCGTCGGGCTCGTCCTGGGTGGCCTTCCAGCGCTCGAACAACGCCGGCGTGCGCAGCGCGTCCTGCAGTTGTTCGGCGAAGGTGTCGGCGCCGTTGGCGGTGAACGACAGGCGCGGGTCGGCGCCGCGCGCGGCGGCCGGGTCGGGGAGCGAGATCGAGTAGTGCACGGGCATGTGGTGTTCTCCTGGAAAGCGTCGTGGCGGCGCCGGGTTGCGTGGCTCAGGCGTCGAATTCGTGCGGCTCGTCGGCAAACCCTATCGTCACCGCGCCCTTGCCGACATTGACCATGCCGGTCAGGCTCATCACGCTTTCCAGCAGTTGCACGCCCTTGGCGCCGCAGGTGTCGCGCAGGCCGGCGTAGCCGGGCAGGGCGCGCAGTTCGTCCAGCGGGCCGCCGTAGCTGATGCACACCACCGGCGTCAGCAGCCCGTGGACCACGCGTCGGCTGGCGAAGTCGAACAACTGCTGCACGGCATTGTCGAAGCCCTTGATCTTGGCCACCGGCGCGGTTTCGCCGCGGTAGCCATGCAGCACCGGCTTGATGTCCAGCGCGCTGCCGAGGGCGGCGCTGAACAGGCTGACGCTGCGGTCGCCCTTGTGCCGGCCGCGGGCACGGATGTAGTACAGGTCGCGGGTAATCATGTAGCCGTGGACGTTGCCGGCGAGCTTCTCCAGTTGCTCGCGCATCTGCGCCACGCCGGCGCCCTCGTCGCGCAGCCGCACCGCCTCGACCGCGGTCACCGCCTGCGCGGCGAACAGGTTCTGGGTGTCGATCACGCGCAGCGCGAACGGCGAATTGTGACCAGCGGCCTGGCGGATCGGCCGGTATTCGTTGAGGATGGCGAAGCTGGCCTGCAGCGCGTTGTCATGGATCGGGCTGCGGGTCTTGGTGATGGTCATGCAGAACACGTGGTCGTAGTCGATGACCAGGTGGTCCAGGAACAGGTCGCGGATCTGGTTGACGCTGTAGGGGATGGTTTCGGCCTCGGCGCCGCGCTCGGCCACGTGGGTGTGCAGGAAGTTGAGGGTGGCGTCTTCCTCGCGGTGGTCGGCCAGCACCGCTTCGCCGATGCGTACGGTGATCGGCAACAGCACAATGTTGTGTTCCCTGATGAAGTCGGCCGGCAGGTCGCAGGCCGAATCCACGACGATCCCGATGCGCATGGCCGGTTCTCCCCGATGGTTCGTATCCACCGGCAACCCTAACCGAAAACGGGGCCGGCGGCGCGTCCATGCGGGGCCGCGCCGGGCCCGCGGACCACGCCGCCCGGTACCCTGCGCGGGTTAAGCTGCGCCGGCGTTCCGGATGGCCGGGACCCTGCGACGAGAGGCGGTGTGATGGAAGCAGTACAGGCGGTGGTGGAATTCTGGCGCGCGGCGGGGCCACGACGGTGGTTTGCCCGCGACGATGCGTTCGACGACGAATTCCGCCTGCGCTTCCTCGATGCCCATTTCACCGCCGCCGAGCGCGGCTGCGAAGATTGGCTGCACAGCGGCGAGGGTGCGCTGGCGCTGCAGATCCTGCTGGACCAGTTCCCGCGCAACTGCTTCCGCGGCACCGCCCACGCCTACGCCACCGACGGGCTGGCGCGGCACTACGCCATGCGCACCATCGAGGAGGGGCTGGACCGCGAGCTGACGCCGCAGCTGCGCGCCTTCATCTACCTGCCGTTCGAGCACTCGGAGAACCTGCAGGACCAGGAGCGCTCGGTGGCGATGTTCGAGGTGCTCGGCGACCTGGAGTACCTGCGCTTCGCCGAGCTGCACCGCGACATCATCCGCCGCTTCGGCCGCTTCCCGCACCGCAACGCGGTGCTGGGGCGGATCCCGACGCCGGAAGAGCTGCACTACCTGGCCGAGGGCGGGTTCGCCGGGTAGGTCGGGGCTATGCCCCCGACGCCATGGCTACGGAGCGCCGGGGACGTGGCCCCGGCCTACATCCTGCGGATGCCGGCCGGCGGCCGGCACTACCGGAACGAAAACGCCGGCTTTCGCCGGCGCTTCCCGTGGTGCAAGGGCGTGCCCGCGATCAGTAGCGCGGCACGCCGTTGTCCACTTCCTGCGCCCACGCATCGATGCCGCCGGTGACGTTGGAGACGCGGGTGAAGCCCAGTGCGCGGAACGCCTCGGCGGCCTGCGCGCTGCGCCCGCCCTTGTGGCACAGGAAGGCCAGCGGGGTGTCCTTGGGCAGGGCTTCCAGCCGGGCGCGGTTGTCGCCGTCGAAGGTCTCGAACGGTGCGCCGATGGCGGCGATGGCGCGCTCGTCGGCCGGGCGCACGTCCACCACGGTCAGGGTGCCGGCGCGCAGCTGGTCGTCGACGCTGCGCACGTCCAGTTCCTGCACCGGTTTGGGCGCGTTGGGGTTGTCGATGGCCAGCCCCTTGCCGCGGATGTCGTCCACCCAGTCGATGGTGATGCCTTCGGCGCGGCGCGCGCTGGCGGTGTCGAACTGCACGCGCAGGCCGTTGGATTCGGCGGCGATGGCGTTGGCGTCGAACGGGGCCAGCTGGAAGTTCGGTTGGAAGCGGGCGTCGATGCCCAACTGCAGTGCGGCGCCGGGGGCGTCGGCCAGCGCGCCCTTGAGCATTTCCACGGCGGCCGGAGTGATGGTGATGCTGGGCGGGGTGCGGTCCGGCGGCGCCAGCCCGAGCAGGGTGCTCAGCTCGCCGCTGCCGGCCATCTGCAGGATGATGTCGCTGCCGCCCACCAGCTCGCCGTCCACGTACAGCTGCGGGATGGTCGGCCAGTCGCCGTAGAGCTTGATGCCTTCGCGGATTTCGCCGTCGGCCAGCACGTTGACGTGGGCGAAGTCCACGCCCAGGTCCTGCAGCGCGCCGACGGCCTTGGCCGAGAAGCCGCACTGCGGCATCGACGGCTGGCCCTTCATGAACAGGACGGCGCGGTTGGCGCCGAGGAGGGATTCGATGCGCGCGCGCAGGGCGGGATCCAGGGACATCATGAACTCGTGGAAGTAGTCGGAGACAGAAGGCGATTCTACGCCGCATGGCATCATGGGGTATGACCGCCACGGGAACCCTGCATCGCATTCCGGTCCATCCCTGGCGCTGGGTGCCGTGGTTGCTGGTGTCGCAGGCGCTGGTGGCGCTGGTCTGGTGGCAACTGGGCTGGAAGGCCGGGTTGCCGCTGCTGTTGGCCAGCCACGCGCTGTTCCTGCTGCCGGTGTTCCTGCCCAACAGCCGTTTCTACGCGCCGGTGCTGGCGCGGCTGCCCGGCCCGGCGGTGTGGCTGACCATCGACGACGGCCCTTCGGACGACACCCTCGCCATCCTCGACGCGCTCGACCGGCACGATGCCCGCGCGACGTTCTTCATGGTCGGCGCGCGGGCGGCGGCGCGGCCGGAACTGGTGCGCGAGGTGCTGCGGCGCGGGCACGGGCTGGGCAACCACAGCCAGTCGCACCCGCAGGCGCGGTTCTGGGCGTTGGGGCCGCGGGCGTTGGCGCGGGAAATCGGCGACTGCCAGCAGGTGCTGGCGGCCATTGCCGGTGCACCACCACGCTGGTACCGCTCGGTGGTCGGCATGACCAACCCGTTCGTCGCCGCCGCGCTGCACCGGCACGGGCTGGCGCGGGTGGGCTGGAGCGCGCGCGGATTCGACGGCGTCGGCTGCACGCCGGAAACCGTGGTGGCGCGGATCGCCGGCGGGCTCGTACCCGGCGCGATCGTGCTGCTGCATGAAGGCGCGGCGCATGGGCACAACGTCGCCATCGTGGAGGCGGTGCTGCGGCAACTGCAGGCGCGTGGCCTGCGGGCGCGCCTGCCGCTGGAAACGGCATAGACTCGCCCCGCCACGCCGCCGCTCCCGGAGCCGCACGATGCCTTTTTCCACACTCGGCTTGTCTTCTGGCGCGTTGCCGGCATTGCAGCGGGCATTGCGGCAGGCCGGCTATGGGGCACCCACGCCGATCCAGCGGCAGGCGGTGCCGGTGCTGCTGGAGGGACGGGACGTGGTGGCGCTGGCGCCGACCGGTTCGGGCAAGACCGCGGCCTATGTGCTGCCGGCGCTGCAACGCTTCTTCAGCGCGCCGCCGCGCAAGCCGCGGGTGCTGCGGCAACTGGTGCTGGTGCCGACGCGCGAGCTGGCGTTGCAGGTGGCCGATGTGTTCGCCACGCTGGGCCGCGAGCTGCCCCGGCAGCCGCGGGTGGTGTGCGCGGTGGGTGGGGTGTCGATCAACCCGCAGATGATGGCGTTGCGTGGCGGTGCCGACGTGGTGGTGGCCACCCCGGGGCGCCTGCTCGACCTGCTGGCGCACAACGCGTTGTCGTTGCGGCACGTGCAACTGCTGGTGCTGGACGAAGCCGACCGCCTGCTGGAGCTGGGGTTTGGCGAGGAATTGCGGCAGATCCTCGCCGAACTGCCCACGCGGCGGCAGACGGCCTTGTTCTCGGCCACCTTCCCCGGGCAGATCGAGGCACTGGCCGCCGCCGGCCTGCGTGCGCCGCGGCGGTTGCAGGCCGTCGCGCAGGCGCAGCCGGACGTCGAGCAACGCGCCATCCGCGTGGATGCCGGCCGTCGCGGCGAACTGCTGTTGTCGCTGCTGGACGACCCGCAATGGCGGCAGGTGCTGGTGTTCGTCGGCAGCATCCGCGAGGGCGACCGCCTGGCAGGCGTGCTGCGCAAGCGCGGCATCGGCGTGCAGGCGCTGCATGGTGAGCTTTCGCAGGGCCGCCGCGTGCGCGCGCTGCAGGCGTTCAAGGACGGTGAGTTGCAGGTATTGGTGGCGACCGACGTGGCCGCGCGCGGCATCGACGTCGCCGGTTTGCCGGTGGTGGTGAATTACGAACTGCCGCGCTCGCCGGTCGATTATCCGCACCGCATCGGCCGTACCGGCCGGGCCGGTGGGAAAGGGCTGGCGGTGAGTTTCGTCGATGCCGCCGGGCTGGCGCACTGGCGGCTGATCTGCAAGCGCAATGGCCTGCAGCTGGAGCCCGCCGTGCGGCCCGGTTTCGAGCCGATGGACACGGCCGTGCCGACGCCACGGGTGGCCGATGGCAGCGGCGGCATCAAGGGCCGCCGGCCCAGCAGGAAGGATCGGCTGCGCGCTGCGGCTGCGGCGGCAGATTGAGGGTTCAGCCGGGACCCGCAGGCGCCGGGGCGTCGGTGTTGTCGGGTAAGCTCCGGAGTCCATGGAGGCCGGCGTTGCCTCGCAATACGGCTCGTTCGGATGCTCCAGACCCCACGGAAATTTCATGGAGTCGCCAATGACAAAACCATTCTCCGTGCAACGCATCGACCATGTGGTCCTCCGGGTCGGTGACTTGGGCAGAAGCGTTGACTTCTATCGCTCCGTGCTCGGCTGTGAGGTCGTCAGGCAACGTGAGCACCTTGGTCTTGTCCACCTGCGGGCAGGCGCTTCGATGATCGATCTCGTGAGCGTGGACGGGACGCTTGGCTCCCGCGGTGGTGCCGCGCCCGGGAAGGAAGCGAGGAACGTGGATCACCTGTGCCTGCGCATCGAGCCATTCGATGAATCCGATCTGGTTGCTCATCTCGAGCGCCACGGTCTTGCGCCGCTGGGCAGCGCCGGGATCAATTTTGGCGCAGAGGGTGACGGTTTATCGCTGTACTTCCTGGACCCGGATGGCAACGTGATCGAGCTCAAAGGGCCGTCAGTCGGGGGAACTGCGAGTGGGGCCTGACGATTCATCCGAGCCAACGCCGCTTCGCAGCGTGGCTTGTCCCGGCATCCGCATTCCGTAGGGCAGGACCCGCCCGGCGATGGTTCCAGCGGTAACGCTGCCGCCGGGCATTGCCGTCAATCCTCGAAATCGCTTTCCGCTGGCACGACCGTTTCGACCATCGGGCGCGGGGCGCGTTTGCCGGGCCTGCGCAGCACTTCCACGTAGAACTGCGTGTTGCCGGCGGCGACCAGCGCATCCACCGCGCGGATCAGTCCGGCCAATGGCACCGGCTGCGCGCTGGCTTCGTCGATGCCGGCCTTGCTGTCGAAGTCCCAGAAATCGGCGCTCGCCGGCAGCGCCTTGCCGCGCTCGCGCTTGATGTACCTGCGGATGTCGTGCTTGCCGGCTTCCAGCAGGCGTTCGGGATGCTTGCCTTCGATATCGAGGCGGTAGGTTTTTCTCACGGAATTCTCGTCATGGCGCCGGCCCGGGTGGGACGGCGGGAAGGGAGCCATTGTCGGCTCAGGCGTGGGGGGCAGCCAGCAGCATGTCCGCCGCGACCGGCAGCACCTGCTCCATCCACAGGTGGTACATCGCCGCGGAAGGGTGCAGGCCGTCATCGACCAGCATCGCTGCTTCGGCGCCGCGTTCGCGGCTGGCCGGGGTGATGTCGACGAAGGCGACGTTGTAGTCGCCGCAGCAGGCGCGGGCGGCGGCGTTGAAGTCGTCGATCTCGCGCGCGACGGTGGCGGCATCGCGCGCCTGCGCCTGCGCGAACGGGGTCACGCCCCAGTCGGGAATCGACAGCACCAGCACCCGCCGCGCGTTTTCGCCGGCCAGCGCGATGGCCCGCTGCAGCAGTTGCTCGAACTGCTGGCGGTACTCGGCCAGCGGCCGCCCGCGGTACTGGTTGTTGACCCCGACCAGCAGGCTCACCAGCGCGAACGTTCCCTGCGGCGGATCGGCGTCGATGGCGGCGGCCAGTTCGTCGGTGGTCCAGCCGGTGGTGGCGATCACCTGCGGGTCGTCCAGCGCGATACCGCACCCGCGCAGTGCCGCGGCCAGCAGGAACGGCCAGGTGTCCGCGGCCGGCACGCCTTCGCCGATGGTGTAGGAATCGCCCAGGGCCAGATAGCGGGTGGCGGTGGCCGGGGGGGTGTCGGTCGTGGTCATCATCGATCGAGTCACGCCGTGTGGCGCCGGTTTGGATCAGCCCCCATTGTCGGCGATCGGCAGCATGAAGTCGGCAACGGATTCGAGGACGAGCTCCGGCAGGCGTTCGGCGATGGCCTGCGCCATCCGCGCGCTGGCCTGCGGATCGACGGAATCCGCGGCGAAGGCGGCGTCGCGCGCCTGCGCGCTCGGCCATTGGGCGTAGCTGTACCAGATCCCGTCCGGCCCGCGGTGCAGGCGCGAACCGAGCGAGCCGCGCTGCGCGCGCAGCAGTTCCGACACCCGCGACCACGCCCGGACGAAGTCGTCCTCGGTGCCGGGGTGAAGCCGCCAGCGGTACAGGACCGCGAAACCGGGGCCGGGGGCCGCTGCGCCTGCTTGCCCGGTACCGGCCATCGGCGGACCTCAGCCGACCGCGCTGCGGGGTTTCAGCGGCACTACCTTGGTCACCCGTTCGGCACGGCGTGCGAGCACGCGGTCGATGCGGCCGAACACGTCGCGCATGGTGTCGGCGTCGGGCAGCAGGGTCACCCGGAAGTGGTTGCGGTAGGGCACGTTGAAGCTGGAGCCGGGCACCACCAGCACGCCCTCGTCGTCCATCAGTTCCAGCGCGAAGCCGTGGTCGTCGAAGCCCTGCGCGGCCGGCCCGGTCACGGCCGGGAAGGCGTACAGCGCGCCGGCCGGGGCGACCAGCTCCAGGTGTTCGCTCGCGGCGCAGGCGTCGATCACCGCGCGGCGGGTCTCGTACAGGCGGCCGCCGGGCGAGCACAGCGCGGTGATGGTGTCCGGGCCGTTGACCGCCGCGTCGATGGCGTACTGGCCAGGCACGTTGGCGCACAGCCGCAGCGCGCTGAGCAGGTCCAGCGCGGCGCGGAACTCGCCCAGCTGCGCGGCGTTGCCGGACAGCAGCATCCAGCCCACGCGCCAGCCGCAGGCGCGGTGCACCTTGCTCAGGCCGCTGAAGGTCAGGCACGGGTGGTCGCCGGCCAGCGGCGCCAGCGGCTGGAAGGCGGCGCCGTCGTAGAGGATCTGGTCGTAGATCTCGTCGACCAGCAGCAGCAGATTGTGGCGGCGGGCGACGGCGACGATCTTTTCCAGCAGCTCGCGGGGGTAGCTGGCGCCACTGGGGTTGTTGGGGTTGATCAGCACGATGGCGCGGGTGCGCGAGGACACCAGCGTCTCGATCTCCACCGGGTCGGGCTGGAAGCCGTTCTCGGGGCGGCAGCGGTAATAGACCGGGCGGCCGTCGTTGAGGATGGTGGCGGCCGACCACAGCGGGTAGTCGGGCGAGGGCACCAGCACCTCGTCGCCGGGGTTGAGCAGGGCGCGCAGCGACAGGTCGATCAGTTCGGACACGCCGTTGCCGACGAACACGCGCTCGGCCTGCGCGTCGGGCATGCCGCGCCGGGCATAGGCCGCGGCGATGGCGTCGCGCGCCACCGGCAGGCCCTGCTGGTGGGTGTAGGGGTCGGTGCGGCCCATGTCGTCGGCGATGGCGTGCTGCAGGTGCTCCGGCGCGCGGAAGCCGAAATTGCCGGGGTTGCCGATGTTGAGCTTGATCAGCTTGCGCCCCTGCGCCTCCAGCTCGCGGGCTCGCCGGGCCAGCTCGCCACGGATCTCGTAGCGCACTTCGGACAGGCGTTCGCGGGTGGGCAGCGGTTTGGGGCTTGACATTTGCGCGGGGCCGTACAGGCGTGGAAGCCGCATGGTAGCGGAATTGCTGCGCTGCGGGGCAATGGTTCCGGGCGGAACCGAGTGGCCGCCGGCAGGCGGCTGGGGCCGTCGCGCCGCTTAGAATTGGCCGATGACGGACATGATCGATTTCGCCGCGTTGCGCCCCATCGGCTGGCCCTGGCCCGGCCCGCCGGAAGATGCGGCGTGGCAGGCTGCCTTCACCGCGCATCCGGCGGCGCGGCCGGCGCGGGTGGTCGAGCAGCACCGCTCCGGCTACGTGGTGGCCGATGCCGCCGATGCCGCGCGCAAGGCCGAGTCGCTGCCGGAGTGGCAGCGGCCCCGCTTTCCCAGCCACGAGCGCGCGGCGGTGGGCGACTGGGTGCTGCTGGAGGAATCGCGCATCGTCGCGTTGCTGCCGCGGCGCAGCTCGATCAAGCGTGGTGCGGCCGGCGAGCATTACCACCAGCAGGTGATCGCGGCCAACATCGACACGGTGTTCATCGTCTGCGGGCTGGATGCGGACTTCAACCCGCGCCGCATCGAGCGCTACCTGATGCTGGCCGGCAGCGGCGGTGCCGCGCCGGTGGTGGTGCTGACCAAGGCCGACCAGACCGAATACGGCGCCGATGCGCTGGCGGTGCTGGAGGACCTGGCGGCGCAGGACATCCCGCTGCTGGCGATCAACGGCAAGGACCCGGCCAGCGCCGCCGCGCTGGCGCCGTGGCTGGGGCCGGGCCGCACCGTGGTGCTGGTGGGTTCCTCCGGCGCCGGCAAGTCCACGCTGACCAACACCCTGCTCGGGCATGACCGGATGAAGACCGGCGCGGTGCGCGGCAGCGATTCGCGCGGGCGCCACACCACCACCCACCGCGCGCTGCTGCCGCTGCCGGCCGGCGCGTGCCTGATCGACACGCCGGGCATGCGCGAGCTCAAGCCCACCGGCGAGGAAACCCTGGCCGAAGGCGGCTTCGCCGACATCGAGGCGTTGACCGAGCAATGCCGCTTCCGCGATTGCTCGCACCAGCACGAACCCGGCTGCGCGGTGCGCGCGGCGATCGAGCGCGGCGAGATCGACGAAAGCCGCCTGCTGAACTACCTCAAGCTGCGCGAGGAAGTGGCCGCGGCCGCGGCCAAGCTGGCGCAGCGGCAGGCCGAGCAGGCCAGCGAGCGCCGGAGCGCCGGGCGTGGCGCGCAGTGGCGGCCGGCGGGAAAACCGAAGCGGCGTTGAGCGATAGTGCCGGCCGCTGGCCGGCAACTGCAGGGAGGCCGTCGACATAGTGTCGGTAGGTCGGGGCTACGCCCCCGACGCGCGCATGCTTGAGGCAAGCGATGTGTCGGGGGCGTAGCCCCGACCTACGGTATGGTGCGGGCATGAATGCCGTTGCCTCCGACCCGGCCATCGCCCACCACGCCGCGCTCGATGCGCGGCTGGTCAAGGCGGTGCGCGGCATCAGGCTGTTGACGCTGGCCAGTTGGCCGGCATCGACGCAGGCGCCGTTCCTCGACAGCGTGGCGCGCGGCAACCCGGTGCTGCCGCGGGTGGACTACCCGAAGCATGATTTCGCCGATGCGCGGCGCGAGCTGGCCGCAATCGCCGATGCCGCCGATGCCTCGCATCCATTGGGCCGCTACCTGCGCGATTCGGTGCAGAGCTGGGAACTGGCCGCGCGCCTGCTGGAAGCGTTGGGGACGCGCGAGGTCGATGCATTGTCGGCGCAGTTGTTCGGCACGCCGGAGCAAGCCATGCCCGGCAATGGCCCGGCCACGCGCGAGGCGGCGCGGCACTTCATCGACATCGCGCAGGAGCTGGACCACGAACTGCTGGCGCCGGAGGAACAGGTGCCGGTGTCGGCCGTGGCCCTGCAACTGCAGTTGCAGAACGACCTCGACGACTTCTTCGACGCGCGCGTCATCAGCGTGGAGCTGGACCCGGCGCTGGTGGCCAAGGCCGCCGCCGGCGCCACCCGCATCCGCCTGCGCAGCGGCGCCGGGTTCAGCGCCTATGACCGCGCGCAGTTGTTCCACCACGAGGCGCTGGTGCATTCGCTGACCGCGCTCAATGGCCGCGAACAAACGGTGCTGCCAAGCCTGGCGCTGTCCTCGCCGCGCACCACCGCGACCCAGGAAGGCCTGGCGACCTTCGCCGAGCAGATCACCGGCAGCATCGACATCCAGCGCCTGAAGCGCGTCAGCCTGCGCATCGAGGCCATCGCGATGGCGCGCGACGGTGCCGACTTCATCGCGGTGTTCCGCTATTTCCGCGACGCCGGGCAGACGCCGGAGGAAAGCTTCGCCTCGGCGCAGCGGGTGTTCCGCGGCGTGCCCACGTCCGGCGGCGGTGCGTTCAACAAGGACACGGTGTACCTGCGCGGGCTGGTGTCGGTGCACACCTTCTTCCGGCAGATGCTGCGCGACGAGAAATTGAAGACCTGCCACTGGCTGTTTGCCGGCAAGATGACGCTGGACGATGCGCAGACGCTGGCGCCGCTGTTCGAGGCTGGGGTGCTGGCGCCGCCGCGCTGGTTGCCGCCGTGGCTGCAGCGCGCCAACGGCCTGGCCGGCGCGCTGGCGTTCTCGCTGTTCGCCAACCGGATACGGATGGACCGGGTGGGCGATGGGGCTTTGCCGTTCGCCTCCAAGGATCGGTAGGAGCGACGCCAGTCGCGACCGGGCTCTACCGGGAAAGCCCCATCGCGACTGGCGTCGCTCCTGCGAGGGTTGTTGCCGGGTCAGCGCTGCGGGCGCTTCCAGGCGATGCAGTCCACCTCGACCTTGCAGTCCACCACCATGCGGTTTTCCACGCAGGCGCGGGCCGGCGGATGCTCGCCGAAGTAGTGCTTGAACACGGTGTTGAAGGCGTAGAAATCGCGGGCGTCGTCCAGCCACACGCCGCAGCGCACGACGTGCTCGGGGCCGTAGCCGGCCTCGGCGAGGATGGCCAGCAGGTTGCCGATGGCCACGTGCGCCTGCTCGGTGACGGTGCCGCCGACCAGTTCGCCGTCGCGCATCGGTACCTGCCCGGACACATGCAGCCAGCCATCGGCCTCGACCGCGCGCGAGAACGGCATGTGCTGCTTGCCCTGGCCGACGCCGCCTTCGGCGCCGTAACGTTTGATGTCGATCATGGGGATTCCTTTGTGTTGAAGGACAGTAATTTTTCCCTTCTCCCATTGGGAGAAGGTGCCCCGAAG
>NZ_LDJP01000124.1 GCF_001431505.1 Stenotrophomonas daejeonensis | reverse complement strand
GCCGGGTAGCCGTTGAAGCGCAGCACCGGGTCCGGGCCGTAGGTTTCGCGGATGCTCACCATCGAGCCGATCGGCACCATCTCGCCGCGGTCGTTGCGGGTGCGCAACCGGCCGATGTCCTCGATGCTGTCGCGGAACTGGCCGTCGGCCTGGGCGATCACCTGCCAGGTGCGGCCGAACTGGTTGAAGTCGTTGACGTAGGCCGAGCCGAGGTAGGTCTGCAGGGTGTCGAACAGCTCGGTCAGCTGCACGCCCTGCGCCTTGGCCTTCACGCGATCCACTTCCGCGTCCAGCTGCGGCACGTTGGCCTGGTAGCTGGTGATCGGGAACGCCATGCCCGGGGTCTGCGCCACCGCGCCCTGCATCGCCTGCACCGCGTTCTGCAACGCGCCGTAGCCGAGGTTGCCGCGATCCTCGACGAACATCTGGTAGCCGTTGCCGTTGCCCAGGCCGAGGATCGGCGGCGGCATCATCGCGAAGGCGAAGCCCTCCTGCAGCCCGGCGATCTTCTGGTTGATCTCGGCGTCGATCTGCGCGCCGGTGCGGCCGTGGCGCTCGACGAACGGCTTGGCCGGCATGACGGCTTCGCCGATGTTGGGCGTGTTGGTGAACTGTAGCGCGTTCAGGCCGGGGAAGGAGATGGTGTCGGCTACAGCATCTGTGTCCGTGGCGATCTGCGCCACCTTGCGCAGCATGGCGTCTGTCCGCGCGCTGAAGGAACTCAGCGTACGCTTCAAC
>NZ_LDJP01000123.1 GCF_001431505.1 Stenotrophomonas daejeonensis | reverse complement strand
CCACAGGTGGCAGCCTGCGAGGGGTTTGGATCAAAGAGCACTGGGAAAGAGCTCACCGACAAGCATACCACCCGGACACGGGAGGACTATGCACGGGAGCGTTACCGCCTTGATGGGCTTATCAAGCGCGTGCTTCGCGCTGACGCGGTGAAGAACAGCCCGGACAAGTTCCCGGCCAACGTCCATCGGTCTATCGGATGTACCTGGGTACGGGTCAGCCAAGAAGTTTCCCTGGTGCGCCCGGAAGGTAAGCCCAGCTATCACTACAAAGGCCTGAAGATCTGCGGCAGTGTGCACTCCTGGCCGCTTTGTGCATCCAAGATCCAAGAGCGTCGCCTGCAGGAAGTTGTCGAGGCTATCGCTTGGGGGGAGGGGCAGGGGAAAGCCTTCGTGATGGCCTCCTACACCTTCCCGCACCGGGTAGACCAACCGCTTGCCCTGCTGCTCAAGCTCCAGCAACAGGCAATCACCTACATGCGTGGTCGTCGGCAATACATGGCACTCATGGGCGATGTGGGGTTTGCTGGTCGTATCCGTACCCTTGAAGTGACCCACGGCAAGAACGGTTGGCACCCTCACACCCACGAGCTGCTGATTGTCAGCCCGTCTGCCGATCCTCTCCGGATGCGCATGGTGCTGGCTGAGCTTTGGCTCAAGGCGTGCAAGAAAGTCGGCCTTTTCCAGCCTGACAGGGACGACGAATGGGCATTCCTGGCACACGCTGTGGACGTGCGTGACGGCGATGAAGGTGCAGCTTCGTATCTGGCCAAGATGGACGACCAGAACAAGTGGGGCCTGTCCCATGAAATGACCAAGGGAAGCAGCAAACAGGGCCGGGCTTCTGGCTCCCATCCGTTCAAGCTTGCGGTAGAAGTTTCCACGTCCGCCTTGTTCATGGAGTACGTCACCGCGATCAAAGGATCACGCCAGC
>NZ_LDJP01000122.1 GCF_001431505.1 Stenotrophomonas daejeonensis | reverse complement strand
GCTGGGAGCTGTCGGCCAGTGTGGACCGGCTGACCTTCTCCGACAGCATCGAGTTCTACGGCCTGGGCATCGGCCGCTACAGCGGCAACTGGTATGGCCGTTACAAGCTGCAGCATGTGCCCGGCGTCGGCTCGGGCAGCTGGAGCCACCGCCTGCAGCTGCGTCATTACTACCTGGGCAATGCCGATGATTTCTGGCAGCTGAGCCTGAGCAGCGGGCGCAGCACCGATGTCGACCGTTTTGGCACCACGGTGCGTGACAGCAATGCCGCCGTGGGCCTGTCCTGGACCCGTTACCCGCACCCGCAATGGGGGTTCCGCCTGGGGCTGGGCTATGCCGATGACGCCGATGGCCTGACCGAACAGCGCGCCTCCGCAGCGCTGTATCACCGCTGGTGAGCCGGTGGCTGCCTCGCTGATGGGCGGTAGCGAGCCGCGGCTGCGTTGGCGCTGGTTGCTGCGGGCGCTGCTGGTACTGCTGCTGGCGCAGTGGCTGCTGGTTCTGCTGGCCACCCTGGCTGGCCCGGCCATGGCAGGGCAGGCAGGGGCGCAGCGCTGGCCGGTATTGGGGCTGGCCATCTGGCAGGCCAGCATGGTGCTGCTGCGCGGCCTGCCGCTGCTGTTGTTGGCCTGGCCGCTGTTGCGGCTGCCATCGGCGATCCTGCGCTGGCTGACGCTGTCGTTGCTGTGGCT
>NZ_LDJP01000121.1 GCF_001431505.1 Stenotrophomonas daejeonensis | reverse complement strand
CCTGGCCTGATTCGTTGACCAGCTCGTAGCGGGTGACCCAGGTCGCCTTCCAGTCCAGTCCCAGCTGGCCCCAGCCGGTTTCCGGCAGCAGCCAGTGCGCGCTGAAGTCCCAGCCGCTGGTGTTGATCGTGCCCAGGTTGGCGAGGATGTCCTCGAAGCGGATGATCTGCCCGCGTTCGTTGCGGGTGTAGCTGGCGCAGGCCACCGCGTCGCGGCTGTCGATGCAGCGGTTGAGGATCGCCTGCGCATCCGGCGCGTGGATCGCGCCGTCGATGGTGTGGCGGTAGAAGGTCACGCCCAGGTCCAGCTTGCTGGCGCAGCTGCTGCCCTCGGCTCAGCCCGGGCTCCACACCGCGCCGGCCATGAACGAACGGCTCTTCTCCGGCTGCAGGTCGCGGTTGTCGGAGGTGACCACCGAGATCTGCGGATTGACCTGCTCATAACCCGGCGGCACGCCATCGGCCACGCACTTGGGGGTGGTGGAGGCGGCGTTGTTGCACGGGTCCACCAGGGTGGCGTCGAAGCGGCTCAGTGTGCCGTACAGCTCGCCGATGGATGGTGCGCGGAAGCCCTCTTGCCGGTGCCGGTGCCGCCGGTGAACAGCAGCAGGGCATGGCGCCGCGCGAGGGCGGCGCCGCGGGCCTTCGGGTCCGCGGTGCCGCCCGGTCAGCCCGTCCCGTCGAAAGCCGCCCGCGCCAACAGGTACGTCTGCATGGTCCATGCCTGCGGTCCGTCACGTG
>NZ_LDJP01000120.1 GCF_001431505.1 Stenotrophomonas daejeonensis | reverse complement strand
GCGCCACGCCACCACCGGCCGCGGAAGCAATCGCGCATGGCATGATGGCCGGCGTCTTCACGCTGCCGGCAAAGATGGTCATCAAGGGCAAAGCCACGTCACTGGACATCGCGCACATGGCGGGCGTCTCGCAACCCACGGTGTCGCGCGCGCTGCGCGGCAGCCCGATGGTCAACGCCGAGACCCGCAAGCGCATCCTCGAGATCGCCCGGCAGCTGAACTACAAGGTGGACAAGAACGCCTCCAGCCTGCGCTGCCAGCAATCGGGCACGCTGGCGCTGCTGTTCTTCGAGGACCCGACCCCGGACGACTCGCTGATCAACCCGTTCTTCCACTCGATGCTGGGCTCGATCACCCGCGCCTGCGCGCTGAAGGGCTACGACCTGCTGGTGTCGTTCCAGCAGCTGTCCAGCGACTGGCATGCCGACTTCGAGGACAGCAACAAGGCCGACGGCATCATCCTGCTCGGCTATGGCGACTACCACGAGTCGGTCGAGCGCCTGCAACGGCTGGTCGAGCAGGGCACGCACTTCGTGCGCTGGTCGGCCAGCCGTTGCAGGCGCTCGACCGACTCGTGGTAGTCGCCATAGCCTGTCTCTTCTCCACATCTCCGAGCCCCCGAGACAGGCAGAACAATCGTATGCCGTCTTCTGCTTGAAACACACAAAAACAACAGTAATCAAATA
>NZ_LDJP01000012.1 GCF_001431505.1 Stenotrophomonas daejeonensis | reverse complement strand
ACATGGGGAAAGGCCGGGAACGGGGGAATGGGGAACAGGGAATGGAAGATGGTCGGACGACGGGGAGGGGGACGAAGGACGGGAAATCCGCATTCCCGGTTCCCTGTTCCCGGCCTCAGACAGCATTGAAGCTGGCCGCCAGGGTGCCGACCACCAGCACCCAGCCATCCACCAGCACGAACAGCAACAGCTTGAACGGGGCCGAGATCAGCATCGGCGAGAGCATCATCATGCCCATCGACATCAGCACGCTGGCCACCACCAGGTCGATGATCACGAACGGGATGAAGATCAGGAAGCCGATCTCGAAGGCGGTCTTCAGCTCGCTGGTGACGAAGGAGGCGACCAGCACCGGGAACGGGATCGCGTCCGGGCCGGCGTAGGGGCCGTGGCCGGCCAGCCCGGCGAAAGTCAGCAGGTCGGTCTCGCGCACCTGCGCCAGCATGAACGCGCGCAACGGCTGGGTGGTCAGCGTCCACGCGGTCTGGAAGTCGATCTCGCCGTTGAGGTAGGGCGACATGCCGGTGGACCAGGCCTTGTCCCACACCGGCAGCATGACCATCGCGGTCAGGAACAGCGCCAGCCCCAGCAGCACCTGGTTGGACGGCGTCTGCCCGGTGCCCAGCGCCTGCCGCAGCAGGCCCAGCACGATGATGATGCGGGTGAAGGCGGTCAGCATCAGCAGCATCGACGGCAGCAGGGTGATCGCCGTCATCAGCAGCAGCGTCTGCAGCGGCAGGCTGACCGGCTGGCCGCCGATGCGGCCGACGTTCACGTCCGGCAGCGCCGGCAGCTGCGGCGCGCCGGGGGCGGCCAGCGCCAGCGCCGGCAGGGCGAGCAGGGCCAGCAGCACGAGCAGTTGCAGGCAGGTGGAGCGGTTCAGGCGATGGCCCGGCATGGTCAGGGATCCTTGCGCAGCTTCTGCGACAGCAGGTGCGCGAAATTCGGCAGTTGCTTGAGGTTGGGCGCGGGCGTGGCCGGCAGCGGCTCGGGCAGCACGTGCAGGGTGCTGATGCCGCCGGCGCCCACCCCCAGCAGCAGCTGCTGGCCGTTGACCTCGACCACCACCACCCGCTCGCGCGCGCCCAGGCTGAGGCTGGCGACCAGCTTCATCCCCTCCGGCGGGCGGAAGCCGCTGCCCGGCAGGCGCTTGAGCAGCCAGCCCAGGCCGACGATCAGCGCCAGCACCAGCAGCAGCGCCAGCACCGCGCCGAACAGGCCCGGCGTGGCCGGCGCATGCTGGCCCACCGGCATCGCGGCCTTGGCCAGCGGCGCGGCGGTGGTGGCGAGCGTGGCGATCAACGCAGTCTCCGGATGCGCTCGCTGGGGCTGACCACGTCGGTCAGGCGCACGCCGAAGCGGTCGTTGATGACCACCACCTCGCCGTGGGCGATCAAGGTGCCGTTGACGAACACGTCCAGCGATTCGCCGGCGCCGCGTTCCAGCTCCACCACCGAGCCCTGGTTGAGCTGCAGCAGGTTGCGGATCGGCACGCGCGCGCGGCCCACTTCCAGCGACAGCGTCACCGGCACGTCGAGGATCACGTCCAGGTCCAGGTCGGAATGCTGCTCGCCGTCGGCCTGCAGGTTGGCGAACTGCGCCGGGGCGGCGGCCGGCACGTCGTTGGGGTCGTTCTCAGTCATTGGCGTCTTCCTGGATCAGGGGGGAGCGCTGGCGCGTGCCCGGCGGCTGGGTGGCGAGGATCTTGATGGCGTTGCGGTCGTTGGCCACGCCGAATTCGCCGGTGAACACGGGGATGCCCTCCACGCACAGGGGTACTTCCTTCATCAGGTCGATGGGCAGGATGTCGCCGACCTTCAGCTTGGTCAGGTCGCGCAGGCTCAGGCGGCGCCGCGCGATCACGCTGGACAGCTCCAGCTCGGCATTGTCCAGCTGCTCGCGCAGGGTGATGCCCCAGCTCTCGTCGCGGTCGTTGCGGTCGCTCTGGATGCCGGCGTCGAGCACGTCGCGGATCGGCTCCAGCATCGAATAGGGCAGGGTGATGTGGATGTCGCCGCCGCCGCCTTCCAGCTCGACGTGGAAGCGGCTGACCACCACGTACTCGCGCGGGGTGACGATGTTGGCGAAGTGCGGGTTGATCTCGGAGTTGATGTAGTCGAAATCGACGTTCATCACCGGGCTCCAGGCCTCGCGCAGGTCGGCGAAGGTCTGCTTGAGCATCAGCTGGATCACCCGCATCTCGGTGGCGGTGAACTCGCGGCCCTCGATGCGGGTGGGGTAGCGGCCGTCGCCGCCGAAGAAGTTGTCCACCACCGCGAACACCAGGGTCGGCTCGAACACGATCAGCCCGGTGCCGCGCAGCGGCTTGAAGCGGATCAGGTTGAGGTTGGTGGGCACGTACAGCGAGTGCATGTAGTCGCTGAACTTGATCAGCTCGATACCGCGCACCGACAGCTCCGACGAGCGCCGGATCAGGTTGAACAGGCCGATGCGCCACAGCCGCGCGAAGCGCTCGTTGACCATCTCCAGGGTCGGCATGCGCCCGCGGATGATGCGGTCCTGGCTGGCGAAGTCGTAGGCGCGCGCCTCGCCGGGTGGCGGCGCCGGCTCGGCGGTATCCACCGAGCCCGAATCGACGCCATGCAGCAGGGCATCGATTTCGTCCTGGGACAGCAGGTCGTTGATCATCGCCAGTGCCTTACTGGGTGACGAAACTGGTGAAGAGCAAGTCGTCGGCGGTCTTGCTGCCGGTCTCGGTGGTCATCAGCTTCTGCACCTCGGCCAGCGCCGACTGTTGCAGCTTTTCCTTGCCGGCGCGGTCGGCGATCTGCGCCGGCTCGACCTGCGAGAACAGCATCAGCAACCGCGCGCGGATGGCCGGGGCGTGGGTCTGCAGCGCGGTCAGCGCCTGCGGGTCGCGGGTCACCAGCTGCACCTCGACCTGCAGGTAGCGCGGGCCGTCGAGCGGACCGTTGAGGTTGACCACGAACGCCGGGTCGAGCGCGAAGTACTGCGCCGGGGCCGGCATCGCGGCCTTGGCCGTCGCCGCCTTGGCGGCGGTCCCGTCGCCGGCCTGGTGCTGGGTGAAGTACCACATGCCGCCGCCTGCGGCCGCGGCGGCGATCAACGCGATCAGGGCGACCATCAGCATCGACCGCTTGGGCTGCGGGGTGGTGCTGTCCTTTTCCTTTTCCTTGGGGGTGTCGGTCTTGCGGTTCTTGTCGGCGGCGGCGGCCACGGTGTGCTCCCTGAAGTGCTTCCCGAAAGGATGCAATACACGTGCCGGAGGTGCCAGCGTTCAGTTGTGCCGGGAATTTGACGGGAGTGGGGAAGCAACCGTGCCGGTGCGCCCTTGTAGATGCGGGGCTGGCCCCGCATGGTGGCTTTGCCGAGGGTGCTCCGCGTGGGGCAAGCCCCACGCCTGCGGGGGCTTGCCTCGGGCACCGATGCGCTCAGGCATAGGCGTCGAGCAGGCCCCGCAGGCGGATGCCGTGCGCGGTGATGGCCGGCAGCTCCGTGCCCGGGGCACCCGTTTCGGCATCGCCGCCACCGGCCCCGGCCTGTCCGTCGCCGCCGTTCGCGCGCGGGTCCGAATGCTGGCCGACGTCGGCATGGGCCAACTGCATGCCCTGCTCGCCAAGCATTTCGCGCAGCTTCGGCAGGCTGTTCTCCAGCGCGTGGCGCACGTCGGCGTGGGCGCTGGTGAAGCTGGCGTGGACGCGGTCGCCTTCCAGTTGCAGGCGCACTTCCACCGGCCCGAGGTCGTTCGGGGTCACGCGGATGTGGGCATGGCCGATCTTCTGCTCGGCCAGCCAGCCGATGCGGGCACCGATGGCCTCGTCGAAATCCGGGGTGTGGACGGCAACGGGCTTGGCCAGTTCGCCGCTGAACGGGGTGGCTTCGACCCGCACCGGTGCCGGTGTCGCGCCCTGCAGCAGGTGGCCGAAGCTCGGCAAGGGCGCGGGGGCGGCATCGCTGTCGGCATTGGCCGCGGCGGTATCGCCGGCCAGCGATGCCAAGGCCTCGGCCACCGGGGCTGGAGCCGCCTCCTCGGCGGCGGGCGCGGCCGGCAGCGTGGCGGTGGCGGCCATTGCGCCGGGCAATGGCGGCGGTGCGGCGGCTGCCGGCGTGGCGGTTTCCGCCGCCGGCGGGGGCGCTGGGTTCGTGGCCGTGGGCACGGCCGGGATGACGGCGAGCTGGGTATCCGCGCCGGGGGCGGGCGCCGGGTCGGCCGGTGCGAGCATCGGCAGGCCCGGCGGCGGCCAGGGCGCTTCGCCCGGGGTGTCGTCGTTGGCAGCGGCGTCGGCGTCGCCGCGCGTGGCGGTGTCGGTGGGCTTGCCGGTGGTTTCTTCGGTGGCAGCGGTGTCGTCGGCCGCGTCGGAGGCACGGCCGGGGGCCGGCCGCGGCTTGCCCGCGGTTTCCTTGCCGCCGCCGGCCTTGGCCGGGCTGCCGGCGCCGTCGAGCAGGTGCTTGAAGGCATCGCCGCCGGCCTTGTCGCCGCCGTTGCCGGTTGCCTGCGCGGTGGATGCGGTGGATGCCGGTGCCGGGGCGACCGGGAAGGACAGGCCGTTCATGACGATTTGCCCTCGTCGGCGGCGGCCTGCTGCGCCAGGCGCACGCGGCGCGCGCCGAGGTCGTCCATCTCGCGCTGGTCGCGGCGGTCTTCGACCTTCTGTTCCTGCGCGCGGTAGCTGGCGGCGAGCTGTTCCAGCACCTGCTTGTCGCGGCTGGCCAGCAGCAGCCGCGCGCGCTCGGCATCGACCCGCTCACGGTTGTGGTCCACGGTCTGGCTCTGCTGCTGCACGGCGCTGTCGAGGCGGTCGAGGAAGGCGCGGCGGTTCATCAGCTGCGCCGGGCTGGTCGCGGCCATCTGCGCGCTGGCCATCTGCTGGTTGGCGTATTCCTCGGCGTAGCGGCGCAGCTCCTCCAGCCGCGATTGGTGCATGTCCAGCGATTGCTGGCGCTCGGCCAGGACACGGGCGACTTCGTCCTCGTGGTCCTGCGCGCGGCGCAGCAACGGGTCCAGGCGACGGGATTGCTTCATGGGACGTTCTCGCTTTCGACCAGTTGTTTCAGTGCGGCAAGGCTGTGGGGCAGATCGGCGGCCAGGCTGACGTCCTGGCCGAGGAAGTCGAGGATTTCCGGCCAGCGCTCCAGCGCTTCGTCGGTGGCCGGGTCGTTGCCGCGCTGGTAGGCGCCGATGGCGATCAGGTCGCGGTTGGAAGAATACGCCGCCACCAGCCGCTTGAGCTTGCGGATGCGGGCGCGCCAGGCGTCGTCGGCGATGTCCTGGACCACGCGGCTGACCGAGGATTCGACATCGATGGCCGGGTACAGGCCGGAGTCGGCGACGCGGCGCGAGAGCAGGATGTGGCCGTCGAGGATGGCGCGGGCGGCGTCGGCGATCGGGTCCTGCGGGTCGTCGCCCTCGGTGAGCACGGTGTAGAAGGCGGTGATCGAGCCGCGGCCCTTGGCGCCGTTGCCGGCGCGTTCGACCAGCGCCGGCAGCTTGGCGAACACGCTGGGCGGGTAGCCGCGGGTGGTCGGCGGTTCGCCCACCGACAGGCCGATCTCGCGCTGGGCCTGGGCGAAGCGGGTCAGCGAATCCATCAGCAGCAGTACGTTCAGGCCCTGGTCGCGGAACCACTCGGCGATGGCGGTGGCGCGGTAGGCGCCGTGCAGGCGCGCCAGCGGCGGCCGGTCGGCCGGGGCGGCGACGACCACGGCGCGGCGCAGGCCTTCCTCGCCCAATGTGGTTTCGACGAAATCGCGCACTTCGCGGCCGCGCTCGCCGATCAGGCCGACGACGATCACGTCGGCCGAGGTGAAGCGGGTCATCATGCCCAGCAGCGTCGATTTGCCGACGCCGGAGCCGGCGAACAGGCCCACGCGCTGGCCACGGCCGATCGGCAGCAGCGCGTTGATCGCGCGCACGCCCACGTCCAGCGGCTGGATGATGGGTTCGCGCGCCAGCGGGTTGATCGAGGCGCCGGCCATGCTGGCGCTGCCTTCGGCGCGGATCGGGCCCTTGCCATCCAGCGGCACGCCGTCGCTGTCGATGACGCGGCCGAGCAGGCCTTCGCCGACCTCGACGCCGCCGCGGCGGTAGGAGGGCACCACCCGTGCGTTGGGCAGCAGGCCGTACAGCTCGGCGCTGGGCATCAGGTAGGTGCGGTCGCTGGCGAAGCCGACCACCTCGGCATCGACCCAGCCATCGGCCACCTCGACCTTGCAGGTGGCGCCCATCGGCGCTTCGCAGCCCACCGCTTCCAGGGTCAGGCCGACCGCGCGGCGCAGCACGCCTTCGCGGATCAGGCCGCGGCCGTGGCCGGCGTCCAGCGCGATGGCGTCCAGCCGCGCGGCCAGCCGCAGGTTGCGCGCGGCGGCCCAGTCCGAGGGCAGGGGCGCGGCACTGTTCATGAGGTGGCCCCGGCCTTGCGCATCACCGTCGACAATGCCGCGCGCAGGCGCGCGTCGAGGGTGCCGTCGATGCGCACGCTTTCGGCGTGCACGCGCAGGTCGCCGCGGCTCAGGCCCGGGTCCGGGCTCAGCCGCTGGCCGGGCGCGAGCGACAGCAGCGGCGCCAGCGCGGCGATGTCGTCCGGGTGCAGGCGCACTTCGACGTCGCGGCTGCTGCCGCCGACGGCATCGAGCGCTTCGCCGACCAGGTCGCGCAGCAGCGCCGGTTCGGCCTCGTAGGCGCGGCCGACCAGGTGGCCGGCGATGCGTACCGCCAGTTCGCCCAGCGCGGCCACCACTTCGTCCTCCAGCCGCACCAGCGGGCGGCCGAAGTTGTCGAGGATGCCCTCGATCTGCGCGGTGAGCCGGCGTACTTCGGCCTGCCCCTGGGCATGGCCTTCGGCGCGACCCTGTTCGAGGCCCTCCTGCCGGGCGGCGTCCTGGATGGCCTGGATTTCCTGCAGCGTCGGCAGTTGCAGCGGGGGCGGCGGCGGTTCGACGGGCGCGGGCGGGCGCACCTCGTCCGGCTCCGCCACGCCCGGCTCGGGGGCGGTGAGGTCCGGTGCGACCCAGCGCACGACGCCGCTCACAGCATCGCCTCCGTGCTGCCGCCGATGCTGACCGTGCCTTCATCGGCCATGCGCTTGACGATGGCGAGGATCTCGCGCTGCGCCGCCTCCACGTCGGACAGGCGCACCGGACCGCGCGCTTCCATGTCTTCGAGCAGGATCTCGGCCGCGCGCTGGGACATGTTGCGGGTGATCTTGTCGCGCACCTTGATGTCGGCGCCACGCAGGGCCAGGCCGAGGCGCTCGCCGCTGACCTCGCGCAGCACCAGCTGCATCTCGCGGTCGTCCAGGTCCACCAGGTCGTCGAACACGAACATCAGGTCCTGGATGCGGCCGCCCAGCGGCGCGTCGATCTGGGCGATGGCGCCGAGGATGGCCTGGTCCTGGCCGCTGTCCATGAAGTTGAGGATGCTGGCCGCGCATTGCACGCCGCCGATGCTGGACGACTTCAGGTTCTGGTTGCCGGCGAACTGGCGCTCCATGATCTCGTTCAGTTCGTTCAGCGCGTTGGGCGGGATGCCGTCGAGCGTGGCGATGCGCAGCAGCACGTCCACGCGGGTGCGCTCGGGCAGCAGCTTCAGCGATTCGGCGGCCTGGTCCGGCTCCAGGTGCGACATGACGATGGCGATGATCTGCGGGTGCTCGTTGCGCACCAGGTCGGCGACCGAGCGCGGGTCCATCCACTTCAGCGTGTCCAGCCCGGTGGTGTTGCGGCCGAGCAGGATGCGGTCGATCAGGCTGTTGGCCTTCTCGCTGCCCAGCGCCTGCACCAGCATGTTGCGGATGTAGTCGTCCGAACCGACGCTCAGCGAGGTCTTGCTGCCCAGCTCGGCGCCGAAGTCGTCCATCACCTGCTGTACCTGCTCGCGGCTGACGTCGCTGAGGGTGGCCATGGCGATGCCGATCTTCTGCACCTCCTTGGGCTCCATGTGGCGCAGCACCTCGGCGGCGTCGGCCTCGCCCAGCGACAGCAGCAGCACCGCGGCGCGTTGCACGCCCGTCATCGGATTGACGGTGTTGTCAATCATTGGCCACCCATCCCCTCACCACCTGCGCCACGCGCTTGGAGTCGGTCTTGACCGCCTCGCGCGCCATGCGCACGCGTTCTTCGTAGGCGTCCAGCGGCAGCGCCAGCGGCGAGGCCGCGCCCAGTTGCAGCTGGTCCTCGGACATCACCGGCAGGCCGTCCTCGTCCTCGACCACCTGCACGTTGGCGCTGAGCGGGTCCTCGCCGATCATCGGGCCTTTCCTCGGCGGGCCGGCGATCTGGCGCAGGGCCGGGCGCAGCACGCCGAACAGCAGCGCCAGCAGCACCACCGCGCCGAGCACCAGGCGCAGGGCGTCGCGTACCTGCGGGTTCTCCCACCACTGCTGCCACCACACCGGCTCCTCGACCGGCACGGTGTCGCGCACGAACGGGGCGTTCATCACCGACACGGTATCGCCGCGCTCGGCGTCGAAGCCCACCGCCTGCTTGACCAGCGCTTCCACGCGGGTCAGCTCGGCCGCGCTCAGCGGCTGGTCGCTGAGCTTGCCGTTGGCGCCGGGGCGCGGCACGTGGTCCACCAGCACCGCCACCGACACGCGCCTGACCCGGCCGGCCGGCTGGCGGGTGTGCTGCAGGGTGCGGTCCAGCTCGTAGTTGCGGGTGGCGTTCTTGCTGGTCTCGGTGGGCGTGGCCGCGGTGGCCGGGGCAGCGCCGGGGCCGGGGGGGGTATTGCTGGCCGCGCCGGGCACGCCCTGCGGCCCCTGCGTGGTGCTGGTGTTCTCGCTGATCTGCTCGCTGCGCACTTTCTGCGGTTCGCCGTTGTACAGCTCGCGGGCTTCCTCGGTGACCGAGAAATCCATGTCGACGCTGACTTCCGGGTTGACCCGGCCCTGCCCGGTCATCGGTTCCAGCAGCTCGCGGATGCGTTGGTTGTAGGAGGTCTCCAGCCGCCGCACCTGGTCGAACTGGGCGGCGTTGAGCGCCGCGTCGCTGTTCGGGTCGGCGATGGTCAGCATGCGCCCGCTCTGGTCGACCACGGTGACGCGCTCGGGGGCCAGGTCGGGGATGCTGGAGGCGACCATGTGCACGATGGCATCGACCTGGTTGCGCTCCAGCTGCTGGCCGCCGCGCAGTTCCAGCACCACCGAGGCGCTGGCGACGTCGCGCTGGCGGGTGAAGGCGCTGGGCTTGGGGATGGCAAGGTGCACGCGCGCGTCGCGCACCGGGCGCAGCGTGGTGATGGTGCGCACCAGCTCGGTTTCCAGCGCGTGCTGGTAGCGCGCGTTCTCGACGAACTGGCTGACGCCGAAGCCAGGGTCGCGTTCCATCAGCTCGAAGCCGAGCCGACCGCTGTCGGTCAGGCCGGAGCCGGCCAGCTTCAGGCGGGCGTCGTGGACGTTCTTTTCCGGCACGCTGATCGCGCCGGTGACCGCGTCCAGCTCGAACGGGATCTGCGCGGTGCGCAGCAGGTCGGTGGCCTCGGCGGTGGCCTTCTGGTCCAGCCCGGTGTAGAGCGGCACCATCGCCGGCTTCTGCGCCCAGAAGAACACGAACAGGCCGGCCGCGACGGCAATGGTGATCATCGCCATCAGCCCGAGCCGACGGGTGATCTGCAGGCTCTGCAGCCGGTCGAACCAGGCGCCGGCCTTTTCCGAATTGAACGTCTCACTGGACAACGCGAGTGGCATGGCGGGCTATTCCTTACAGCGGCATGTTCATCACGTCCTGGTAGGCCTGGACGAGACGGTTGCGGACTTCGACGGTGGCGCGGAACGCCAGCTGGGATTGTTGCGAGGCGACCATGACCCGGGCCAGATCGGCATTGGGGTCGCCGCGCTCGAACGCGGCGGCCAGCGTGCTGGAGGTCTGCTGGGCCTGGTTGACCCCGGCCAGCGCGCCCTGCAGGGTCTGGCTGAAGCTGGGCGCGGCGGTGGGCTGGGTACCGGCCAACCCGCCCAGCCCGCCGATGGCGTTGCCGCGCGCCACATCGCCGGTCGGCGCGGCCTGCGCCACCTGCGACTGGTAGCTGCGGATCTGGGACAGGATCGAGTTGACGGAGTGGGACATCGCCGGATTTCCAGGGCAGGAGGTTGCCTGCCTGTTCATCTGCAAGACCCGTGCCGGAACCGCGATACCGGGCAGATGAACAGTGGCGCCACCTTACTCCTGATTTCCGGCCCCGGCGTGACGGTTTTCCGGCGGACGTTCCATCGTGGGAGGGGGCGAATCAGGCATCGCAGGTATTTGGTCAGCACCCAGGACATCCAGGATGCATGGCAACCTGCCCGGGTTCAGCCTGCCAGTGCCCGCAAGTGGCGCAGTTGGTCGTGCAGGGGGTAATGATGGTTGCCGACGAAGAACCCGCGCCCGTCTATGCATTCGGCATTCGCCAAATGGCCATGCACCGAATAATCGAACCACTTGAGCGCTTCGTTCTTGGCGAAATTCCCCGCCACCACGGGGCGCACGTCGACGCCGCCCGCCGCCAGCCTGCCCATCAGCTCGGCGCGCGACAGCGGCGCATCTTCGGTCAATACGAGGGCGAAGCCAAACCAACTGCTCTGCCCGGTTTCCTTCTGGATGCGCAGCCACGGGTGCGCGCCGAAAAGCTCGACGAACACCCGAGCATTGTCGCGCCGCGCGGCGATCATCCCCGGCAATTTCTTCAGTTGCTCCTGGCCGATGGCGCCGCTCATTTCCAGCGGGCGCAGGTTGTACCCCGGCAGCACGAAGCGGAAGGCTTCCTCGAAGGGGTCATCGCTCTTTTCCCCGCACACGAGGTTGTGCCGCGGCAGGTTGCGCGTCCAGCCGTGCGCGCGCAGGCACAGCATGATCTGGTGGAGCTCCTCGTCGTCGGTGACGACCAGGCCACCTTCCATCGTCGAGATGTGATGGCTGAAGAAGCTGCTGAAACTGCCCATCACGCCGTGGGTGCCCGCCTGCCGGCCGGCGAAGACCGCGCCCATGGATTCGCAGTTGTCCTCCAGCAGCACGATGTCGCGCCCGCCGATGATGCGCCCGATCTCGGCGAAGTCGTTGGGGTTGCCCAGCAGGTTCACCGCCAGGATGGCGCGGGTTCGCGTACCGACCGCCTCGCGCAGCTGGGCGAGGTCGAAATTCAGGGTATCGCGGTCGATGTCGACGAACTTGAGCTTCAGGCCGTATTGCTGGAGGGGGAAATAGGTCGTGCTCCAGGAGACGGCGGGCACGATGACCTCGTCGCCCCGCTGCAACGGCTTGTCCTTGCGGAAGAACAGCGCGGCGACCATGAGCAGGTTCGCCGAGGACCCCGAGTTGACCATGACCGCATGGCGGCTGCCCGCCCATTCGGCGAACTGGCGTTCGAAGGCGGCGACCTCCTGACCCATGCTGAACATGCCGGACTGGATGACGCGCTGGATCGCGGCGTATTCCGCTTCGTCCCAGGTACTGCTGGCCAGGGGATAGTTCATGCTTGCTCGCCTCGAAGCGCAAGGTAATGGTCGTAGGTTTCCCGCAGGCCCTGCTCCAGGCTCCACGCGGGCGCCCAGCCCCAGGCCGTGGCCCTGGCCGTATCGCACAGTTTGCGGCGCATGCCCGTCGGCTTGCCCAGGTCATGCCGGAAACCGCCGCGATAACCGATGACCCCGGCGGCGGCGCGGTAATACTCGTTCACCGTGTAGTCCCGGCCAAGGCCGATGTTCAACAGCTCGGGCGTGCCCTCGAAGTCGCCGATGGCCTTGAAGATCGCCGCCACGAGGTCGCCCACGAAAAGGAACTCCCGGCGCGCCTCGCCCGTCCCCCAGATGTCCACGCTGGGCGCGCCCTCGACCTTCGCCACGTGCAGCTTGTGGATCACCGCGGCGATCATGTGCGAATGGCTCGGGTCGAACTTGTCGTGCGGGCCATACAGGTTGCAGGGAATCAGCGTCTTGTAACGCAGGCCGGGGTTTTCCCGGTTGATGTAATCCGCCAGGCGCGCCACGGTGATCTTGGCCAACGCGTAACCTTCGTTGCTTGGCTCCAGTTCCCCGGTCAGCAGGTCTTCCTCGCGCAAGGCTGTGTCCCGGTCGCGGGGATACATGCAACTGCTGCCCAGGTTGAGCAGCCGGGGAACGCCGGCCTGGGCCGCGCCCTGCAGCACGTTGCGGCCCATGTCCAGGTTGTCCAGCAGAAAGCCCACCGGTGCGCGCAGGTTGGCCTGGATGCCGCCCACCCGCCCGGCCGCATGCACGATCATGTCCGGCCGGTGCAGGGCGATGTAGCGCCGGGTGGCCCCGGCATCCAGAAGATCGAGTTCCCGGTGGCCGGGGGCCAGCCACTGATGCGCATGTGCGGCCGGCGCGGCCAGCAGGTTGCGCCCGACCATGCCGTTGGCGCCGGTAAGGAAGATCTTCATGGCGTCAGTCTTCGAAGCTCACCGGCGCGTTGTAGCCATGCCGCTTCAGCAAGGCATGCCGGCAGGCCTGTTCCAGGTCGGCGGCGACCATTTCGGCGCAGAGTTCGCGCACGCCGATCTCCGGCACCCAGCCCAGCTTTTCCTTGGCCTTGGTGGGGTCGCCCAGGAGCGATTCCACTTCCGCCGGGCGGAAGTAGCGCGGGTCTATCTTCACCACGACATCCCCCGGCTTGACGCAGGGCGCCTTGTCCCCCACCACCGCGCTGACGATGCCCTGTTCGTCAAGCTCCTGTCCCCGGAATTCCAGCACGATGCCCAATTCGGCGGCGGACCATTCGATGAACTGGCGCACGCTGTGCTGCAGACCCGTGGCGATCACGAAATCCTCCGGCTGCTCCTGCTGCAGCATCAGCCACTGCATGCGCACATAATCCTTTGCATGCCCCCAGTCGCGCAGGGCATTCAGGTTGCCCAGGTACAGGCAACGATCCAATCCCTGGGCGATGTTCGCCAGGCCGCGGGTGATCTTGCGCGTGACGAAGGTTTCCCCCCGGCGCGGCGATTCGTGGTTGAACAGGATGCCGTTGCAGGCATACATGCCATGGGCTTCGCGGTAGTTGACCGTGGTCCAGTAGGCATAGAGCTTGGCAACCGCATACGGGCTGCGGGGATGGAACGGCGTGGTTTCCCGTTGCGGCGATTCCTGCACCAGGCCATACAGCTCGGAAGTCGATGCCTGGTAGAAACGGGTGTGCTTTTCCAGCCCCAGGAAATGAATCGCCTCCAGCAACCGCAGGGCGCCAAGGGCGTCCACGTCGGCGGTGTACTCCGGCGATTCGAAGCTGACCGCGACGTGGCTTTGCGCGCCCAAGTTGTAGACCTCGTCGGGCCGTGTTTCGGCCAGGATGCGGGTCAGGTTGGAAGAGTCGGTCAGGTCGCCATAGTGCAGCTTGAAGCGCGCGTTCTCGACGTGCGGGTCCTGGTATACATGATCCACCCGCTGGGTATTGAACAGCGAGGCCCGGCGCTTGATGCCGTGCACCTCGTACCCTTTCTCCAGCAGGAGTTCGGCCAGGTAGGAGCCATCCTGTCCCGTCACCCCGGTTATCAACGCCTTTTTCATGACACTCCATCCTTCCGCAGGTTGTTCATCAGGTAATTGCGCAGGGGCGCGAGGTTCGGCAGCTCGATATCGACCTTCGCCATGAAATGGCGCTTGCGTTCCACGTCGCCGGCATGGCCGCACAGATGCCCGTACAGGCAGCAGGCAAACGGCAGGCCCATTTCGGCGGCCTGCTCGTAGGCGACGTGGAATTCCGTGAGGTTGTAAACGCCGGCGGTCCGGGCGACGAACACCGTGAAGACGCTGGCGACGGCGCGCCCCTGTTCCTGTCGATGATGGAACAGCTCCGCCAGCACGGTCTCGCCGCCCGTGAAGTCCCGGGCCGCGAACCGGCTGGCCGCCCTGACCAACGGGTACAGCTCGTTGTCCGGGTCGTGTGCCTGCGCCTGTTGCAGTAGATGTGCATCCTGTTCATGGTCCATGCGCCCACGCCCCAGGAAGTAGGCATACCAATAGGCAAACGCCGCCTGCAATGGATGGTAATGGGCGGCATTGGCGGCCAGGTCCCGACTGAAGATGTCCAGTTGCCGCTCCACGGAAAACAGCTGGAAAGCCGACACCAGGGCGCCGCCCCCGATCCATGATGCCTGCTTGGCGAAGCCGCTGCTGCCAGCCAGGATCGTCCTGAAGCGGGACATCAGCACCAGGTCGAACATGGCCCGTTGCGCCCGCCCCAGCGGGGCCAGGACATCGGCCATCGACGCGGTGATGTCGGTGGCTCCGCACTCCGTGCAGAGGTAGGCCATCGCCGCCTCGTCCTGGCCGAACAGGTAGACCTGCCTGCCGTCTGCGACCATTTCCTTGATCGCCGCCTTTGCCAGCGGCAACGTCACGCCCTTGTAGGTGTAGTGCACCCATTTGCGATAAGGGCCGTAGAAGACATCGCCGCTCCGCAGGTGGAAGCCCACTGCGTCCTCGGGCAATGCGATGCTCCGGGCCAGTGCGATGGCGGTAGCGATGCTCTCCGAGAACGCCAGTTCATCGAACAAGCGGGGGAAGTCGAAGTACTCGGCCACGTAGCGCTTCGGCTCCAGGATCTCGTGCAGCCCCAGGCGCGGCGCAAGGATGACCTCGGCCTGCTCGATACCCCGGCGCAGCGCAGGAAAGTCGAGGTTCCTGCCACCAACCTCCCAGCGCCGGCCCGGATGGGGCCCGGTGCTGAAATACGTGTCGATGAACGAATCGGCAAAGAACGCCTCGACCTTTTCGATGGCGTGCGAAGGGTCGCCGAGAAACCTGTCGCTCCACGAAAAACGGAACGGCAGGTTGAATATCCTGGACAACATCAACCCATTGAGGATGGCGTTCAACCGTTCCCCGAGGCCGTCCGTGCGCTCCATCAGGATGATCCGGCCGGCAATGGGCACCATGTTCGCGCGATCAACCCACACTTCGACCCTGGACAGGTGGAAGTACTGCCGCTCGCGCAGCGACAGGCGCAGGTAACGGAAGGGGATGTTTCCGGCCAGTTCGAGGCACATCCGTGGGCCCCAATACAGTGTCCCCGCATGCAGGGTCAGCCAATGATGCTTGTCCAGGGAAACTTCGACGACCAGGGTCCTGGCATTTTCCTGGCAGGCATTGCGTCGGTTGTCCAGCACGATGCGCTCGACCAGAAAACTCTCGCCCAGGTCGAGCAGCCACCAAGGATTGTCCTCCCGCTCGGTATGGAAAGCATAATCCGCTCCCACGGCATCGTTCAGTGCGCGCTCGGCGTCACTGCCTATCGAATAGCGGGACAACGAGCTCTGCCAAGCACGCTTGCCCGCCGCAACATTGACGCAATCGGTCATGGACATTGCCAGCTTCCCGGGGAAATCACGCTAGGCAGCCGATGGGGTTCCTTCCACTCATACGCCGCTCCTGAAATGAAACACGGAGATCAGGCCGCCGTCATCCATACCGACGATCGCCAGTCTGTCTTGCCCTGTGCCACCAGCGGTATCCGGCCCAGCAAGAACACGGTCCGACGCATTAATCAGCGGATGCTGCAGCCCACCTTGCAGGCGATCACGCACCATATCGGGCAGCCAACTGCGGCGACGGATGATGCAGGCCAATCGTGTTCTCCGGACAGGAGCGAAGCAGGTTGTCGGCATGGGCAGTGATGGTAGCGGCAGCAACGGGGTGCTTGCGCATCCAGTGATTCCAGATTGCGGAAAACGACGAGCGGCCAGCGTAGCCGAGTCCGACAGTTCCGCCACGCATGCCGCATGAGGCAAACGCTGTGCCACATGCCTGGGGCAAGCTTCCCGGATATGCACGGGATCAAGGTCAAGTGCGCATGCTTGGCGAACAATTCCTGTCGATCCAATCCAATAACAGTGGCAAGCATGGCTCACGGCAACCATGCCGCCCGCCATTCCTCCAGCCCCACGCCTTCCAGCATCCAGTCACGGTGCACCACGGTCCGCAGTGCATCGCCGGTGGCGGCGCGGGCATCGGCGTCGGTCAGATGCCCGCGGATGGCCCCGACCCAGTCGCGGTGGCGGTTGCGCACGCGGGTTGCCGGCAGGTCGTCGCCACGGTAGGGGCCGACGTCGCTGCATACCACCGGCACCGCGCATGCCCCGTATTCGAGCAGGCGCAGGTTGCTCTTGCACTCGTTGAAACGGTTCTGCTCCAGCGGGGCGATGGCCAGGTCGAGGTTCAGCCGGGCCAGCGTGCGGGGGTAGACGGTGATGTCGACGCCGGGGTGGAACTCGGCCACGCATGGCCGCAACTGCTCCGGGCACATGCCGAGGAAGACCCAGTCCACCTCGCCGGCCAGTTCGGTGATGACGCCGGCAATCATCTCCAGGTCACCGGCGTGGCTCACGCCACCGGCCCAGCCCACGCGCGGCTTCGTGCCCGTGTTGCGACGCGGTGCAGGCAGGTTCCGCCACCACGCTGGCGGCAGGCGGTTGCCGGCGATGCGGATGTCCGGGTGCATGCCGGCGAAGGCTTCGGCCAGCGCCGGCGTGGATACCACGACGCGATCGACCAGCGCGAAGGCACGCCGCAGGCTGCGCAGGATGTCGCGTGGCATGTGCTCGCGGTGGATGTTCTTGACCGGCAGGTTGGGCAGGTAGTCGTCGAGCTCGAAGACCTTGAGCGCCCGCGAGAAGCGCGGCATGCGCCGCATGCGCTCCAGCTCCTCGTCGGTGACCCGGCGTTGCAGAACCACCACGTCCGGATCGATGCGCGCCTGTTCGACGGTGTCGAGCAGGGTGGCATAGAGCGCGCCTTCGGCCTGGCCGGCGGCCTTGAGCGCCTCGAATGGTTGGATCACCCGGTAATGGCCGCTGCCCCACGGATCGGCCGGGTGTGCGAGCACGCGCGGGACGGGCCGCCACGGCAACGGCTGCCACGAGAAATCCGACTCGCCCAGGCGGAAGCCGCCCGGTACGTCCAGGCGCAGGCTGGGGTTGTAGGCCGGATCATGGGCGAGGGCAGGGAGCCAGCGTTCCAACAGTGCATCGTTGGCAGATTCCGGCAGGGGTACGGCTTCGACCGAATGCAACAACAACGCGTGTGGCGTCCATATCGTGAGGTAGCCCCGCTGGCGTGCGCGCAGACACAGGTCCACGTCGGCGCCCTCGTCGGCGAATGCGGCGTGGTCGAAGCCACCCAGCTCCATGAACAGCGTCTTGTCGATCAGCATGCAACTGTCGGCCACCGCCGAGTAGCTCTGCGCCACTTGCAGGCGATTCATGTAGCCCGGCGCGTCCATCGGTTGGCCGGCGAATGCGCGGCCGCCGCTGCACGTCAGACCGGGAACAAGGCCGGCATGGGTGATCTTGCCATCGGCGGAAATGGTCTTCGCGCCGACCACGCCCACCTCCGGGCGCAGGCCGTGGTTGAGCAGCTCGTCCAGCCATTGCGGCTGCAAGGCCGCCACTTCCGGGTGCAGGAACAGCAGGTAGTCGCCCGCGGCCTGCGTGGCGGCCACGTTGCAGGCGGCGCTGTGCGCCAGTGGCGAGTCGAAGGCGAAGGCGCGCACGCGGCCGGCGGCCAGCGTTTCGACCTGCTGCATCCACTGGCTGATGCTGGCGGCGGCGCCATTGTCGATCAGCAGCAGTTCGTAATTCGGGTAGCGGGTTTTTTCCAGTACCGAAACCACGCAGCGCTCCAGCGCGGCCAGCGTGGTGCCTGCCGAGACGATGACCAACAGTGAAACCGGTGGTTGCTGGTCGTGGCCGTAGTCGATGCGATACAGGCCGCTGCCGATGCCCTCGATCGCGGCGTTGGCATAGCCACGCGCATGCAGATGGCGAGCGATGACGTGCTGTTGGGTCTGCGCGTCGAAACGCGGCGGCGAGCAGGCCAGCAACGGCTCGGGCAGGTGCCTGATGCCGCCGGAACCACCTTGCTGCACCAGCCGCAGGATCAAATCCAGTTCCACCGCATCGCCGACCTGCGGGTCGAAGCCGCCGGCTTCGACCAGCGCCTCGCGGCGGAATACCCAATGCCCGGACAACATCGAAGGGTTGCCGAGTAGTTGGTCGAGGTCGAAATCCGGGCGCATGACCGGGGCCAATGCGCCGGTGTCGTCGCGGTACCACGCGTCGGCGTACAGTGCGCGCAGTTCGGGGGAGGCGTCTGTCAACGCCAACAGCAGCAGGGTCAACCCGCCGAGGGTGAACTCGGTGCCGGCTTCGGCCAGCATCACCCAGTCCACGGCCCAGTCGGCCACGGTGGCATTGAGGGAGGCGGCAAGGGATGCGGCGTCCCATGCGCCGGTTTGCACCGGCGTCAGGTCCACGCGTGGCGGGGGCAGGGGCTGACCCAGCACTTTGCACTCCACTCCATCATCCATCCCGGCTGGGCAGAACCTGCGGACCAGGGTACGTTCGAGTGCATGCGATTGGCCTTGACCTGGCAGCACCACGAACCCCACACGGGGTGGGGTTGGCAGGGCGTCCACGCGGGTTTTCACGTGTGCGGCCAATGCTGGGTTGAACGCGCGCCGGACTTGCCATTCATGCAATTGGCAGTGGTTGTTGGCGACGAGGGTGGCCGCTTCCAGTAGTTGCCGCAGGTCCACGGGCATGCGTGGCGCGGAGCCATCCAGCGGCGCCATGTGCACCTGGTCGGCGTTGCCTGCATCGTGCCTGTACCAGCCTAGGTCGCGTATGGCCTGGCGGAAATCGTCGTGCCCCTTGTCGCCGGTACCGGGGTTGTTGCGCCCGATCTGGCTGAACTGCTGGGTTGAAAAACGGAAGTTGACCAGCGGCGCGGCAAGCAGGGCCAGGTCCCCGTGCTGCAGCAGTTTGGCATACAGCGCCAGGTCGGCGACCCAGTGGATCTTGGTGGACCCGAGGAAGGACAGTCGTTCGCCAAGTACGAGCAGATCCGCGCGCCGGCACAGCACGCAACTGGGTTCGCCGATGAAGTTCATCGTATGGTCGGCCAGGAACGAAACCAGTTCCGGGCCATCCAGCCGCACGTCATGGGCGAAGGGGAAACGGGTAGCGGCGGTGTCCGGCAGCCAGCGCCCGCGCGCGCCGATCCGCCGCCGGCGCGAGGCCGCCAGGGCGATGCCTGGTGCGCTTTCGATGGCGGTGACCAGCGCCGCCACGCATTCCGGCTCCAGCATGTCGTCATCATGCAGCAGCTTCACGTAGATGCCCGACGCCAGCGCGACGCCGCGCGCGGTGCTGCGCGTTTCCCACAGGCGCTCCGGGTTGCGGGAGTAGTGCACCGGGAAATCCACGCGTGCGGCGAAGGCTTCCACCCGTTCGCGGACGTGCTCGTCGCGCGAATCGTCGCACACCACCAGTTCCAGCGGCCGCCAGGTTTGCGCGGCCACGCTGTCCAGTGCCTGCTGCAGGTAGTGGGGCTTGTAGGCCGGCATCACCACGCTTACCAGCGGGCGGTCGGCAGGGGGAACGGTCATTGAGTACGGTTTCCGGCAAGGGTGTCGTGTATCCGCTGCACCACCCGGCGCGTGTTGTCCGCGTCCTCGTGGCGGAAGAACAGGCGGCGGGCGTTACGGTAGCGTTCGTCGGGCTGGAACCGTGGGCGTGCCAGGGTGGCCTCCAGCGCGTCCAGCAGGGCGTCGAAGGTGGTGGTGACCGGGCCCGGGAAGGCCAGTTCCAGGTCGTAGAGCAGGCCGTTCTGTTGCGTGCGGTAGTCGTCCAGGTCGTGGGCGAAGCCGATGACGGGCAGGTCGAGGCAGAGGGCGTCGATGTAGACGGACGAGTAATCGGTGACCACCACGCTGCTCTCGCGCAGCAGCGGTGCGATTTCATGGAAATGCGGATGGCCGAGGTCCAGCAGGGTTTCACCGTCGAGATGGCGCGGGGCCAGCGGCGTACCAGCCGTCGCCACGTAATGGCCACGCACGCCGAGTACGGCATGGTGGCGCTGCAGCAGGGCCTTCAGCCGTGAAACCTCGTCGTCGCTGAAAAAATAGGGCCCGCCGCTGGCGCTGGCATCCCGGTAGGTGGGGGCGTAGAGCACCAGCCTGCGCCCGCCGCGCAGGGCACGTATCTGCGCCAGTTCGCTGTCCAGCCCCGTCGGCAGCTCCGCTTCCGGCATGCGCAGGAAGTCGGTGCGGGGCAGGCCGGTTACCCAGACGTGGGCCGGGGGAATCGGGTGGAAGGTCGCGCTCATGGCCAAGGCGTCGACTTCGGAGGACGCGACCAGACCGGCATACAGGCCGCGTTCGCGGCGGCGGAATGCATCACGGTCGCCATGTCGGCGTTGGCTGGGGTTGGCCAGCGCGAACAGGCGCTTGAGCGGAACGCCATGCCACAGGTTGACCACCACGCGACGGCGCAGGGACGGCCGCGGTGCGCCGTAGCCGCCGTTGCGCCAGGCCAGCGACATGTCCAGCGCGGTGGAGTTGGTCAGCAGCAACACGCCGCAGCGGGACAAGGCCAGCAGGCCGCAGAGCGTATCGAGCTGCACGATCCTGACGTGGCTGGATTCGGCGACGCCACGGGGACGATGGCCGCCACGGACGAACACCCGCGCCTGCACGGCGGGGTCGTGGCGGACCTGCTCGAACACCGCGCGCGCGTTTTCGATGAACTGCCCGCGCTTGAGCGGATGGTCAAAGAACGCCCAGTGGTCCCTGCGCTTGGGGATCAGCGCATCCAGCAGCCGCCACAGCACCAGCAGCGGAATGCCCAGCCAGGCATCCACGATCCTGCGGTGGCAAAGGCGGGGACGCACGCGCAGGCCGGTCATGCCGCATGGACGCGCAATTGCGAGAGGATCAGGTCGCACACCTGGTCGACCTCGGCCGAGGGCAGCTCCGGGTGGATAGGCAGGCACAGCACGCGCCGCGCCGTGGCGTGGGCCACCGGCAGGTTGCCCGGCACCGCCGAAGGCAGGCCGCGGTACATCGGGAACTCGCTGATCAACGGGTGGAAATAGCGCCGCACCAGGATGTTGCGCTCGCGCATGAGCTGGTAGAGCGCGTCGCGGCCGATGGGGAAATCGTCGTCGATCATCACCGGGAAATAGGCGTGGTTGTCCGCCCCCCCGGCACGCGCGCGCGGCAGGCAGCGCAGGCCACGGACGCCGGCGAGGCGCCGGCGGTAGTGGGCGTCGATCTTCGCGCGGCGGGCCAAGGCCTGGTCGATGTGCTTGAGCTGGAGCAGGCCGAAGGCCGCGCTGACCTCGTGCATCTTGCCGTTGATGCCCGGCGCGACCACCGTGGTTTCGTTGACGAAACCGAAGTTCTTGAGGTGGTCGATGCGCTGTTTGGTGCGCGCGTCCGGGCAGATGATGGCGCCGCCCTCGAAGGTGTTGAACACCTTGGTGGCGTGGAAGCTGAGTATCGACAGGTCGCCGTGGCGCAGCACGCTGCCGCGCGCGTCGCGCACGGCGAAGGCGTGGGCCGCGTCGTAGATCACCTTCAGGTTGTAGGTGTCGGCGATGCGGGCGATGGCGGCCACGTCGCAGGGCGTGCCGTAGCAGTGCACCGGCATGATGGCGGTGGTCTGCGGGGTGATCGCGGCCTCGATCTTCGCCGGGTCGAGGTTGAGGGTTTCGGGGTCGATGTCGACGAATACCGGCTTGACGCCGTTCCACAGCAGCGAATGAGCGGTGGCGACGAAGGAATAGGGCGTGGTGATGACCTCGCCGGTGATGCGCAGCGCCTGCAACGCGGTGACCAGCGCCAGCGTGCCGTTGGCGAACAGCGCGATGTGCTTGACGCCGAGATAGGCGCACAACGCCTTTTCCAGTGCCTGGTGCATGCTGCCGGCGTTGGTGAGGATGCGGCTCTCCCAGATCTTTTCCAGATAGGGAATGAACTCCTCCAGTGGCGGCAAAAGCGGGCTGGTGACGTGGATGGGCTTGGTTTTCATCCAATGCTCTTGGGCCGGGAGGGCGCGATTTGCCTACGGAAACCGCTTTCGTGGGCAAAAGCAAGTTTCGTTCCGTATCCGCGAAGCGGGCAGCCCAGCCTGCCGTGGCGGCCTCAGGCCCGCAGGTCCAGCAACTGCTCGGTGGCGTCCACGTCGAAAACCGGGATGCCGGCGTTTTCCAGCACATCGCGGCGCTCGCGGAAGGCGTCGTCGATGAAGATGGCCGGGATGCCGGGTTCGATCGCCGCGCTCTTGGGCGAACCGTCGCGCAGGTGCACGATCCGGCTGAACAGTGTGGCGCAGAGCCGGTGCCGCTCGAGGGTCTGGTGTGGGCAGTCGGCATGGCGGGTCAGCAATACCACCTCGATACCTGCGCCGGCCCATTGGTAGAGCAGGGCCGCCAACATCGGGTTGACCTTGCCGCCGGCGATCAGGGTGTCGTCCAGGTCCAGGTAGACTCTGCGGTAGTCCAGCCCGGTGCGGTAGCGGTTGCCCAGCGCGCGGTCCAGTTGCAGCGGGTATTCCTGCGGCAGCACCGAGAACGGGCGGCCAAGGTAGGCGTAAACGTGGAGCAGGGCGAAGTTGACGCCACGCATGCGCGACAGTGCCATCGAGCCGGCCACGCGCGGCGCGACTTCCAGCAGTCTGGGTACGCCATGCCGGTCGTGGCGCACCTGGAAGAACCATGCGCCCCGGAGGCGCAATTCATCGGCAATGGTGGTGGCCATCGTGACCAGTTCCGGCGCCGCCGCTGGTTCGGTGCGCACGCTGATTCCGCTTTTTACCCGCAAGCGACGCCGTGGCGCGGCATGCAGCAACGCGCCGGCCGCGTCGGAAATGCAGTCCACGGTGAACTCGTCGCCGGGCAGGTATTCGCTGAACACGTAAGGCGTGCCGCTTTCCAGCAACTGGCGGTGGCGGGCGGCATCGTCCACGCGCTCGGCCCCCTGGCTGCCCTGGCCAATGGCCGGCTTGGCGAAGATCGGGTAGGCGCAACCCGGTGCGCCGGCATCGTCCGGCACGATGCCCAGCGGGCGCAGGCGGGCATACGTCAGGCGTTTGTCGCGGCACAGCGCAGCGATGCCGGCCTCCGGCACGGCGGCCGGGGCCAGCAGGCGTTCGCGCCCTGCGGCCAGCAGGGGAATCACGCTGTCGTGCGCAGGCACCACGAGGTCGATGCGCCACTGGCGTATCAATGCGTTGAGCGCGGCGAGCAGGTCGCCGGTGCGGGTGTCGGCGTCGATCCTCTGGTAATGGTGGTAAACGAACCCGCCGTGGTCATCCACCGATGACGCGCCATGCAGGCGCACGTCCTTGGCATGGCGCAGCGCGGCGTGGATTTCCAGGCCGATCTCCGAGCCGCAGGGGAAGACCAGCACGTTGAGTTGCCCGGCCATCAGCCCACGCCCACGACGGCCTGCTCGAACTGGGCCAACGCCCGCTGCAAGTAAGCCTGCGCATCCCAGTGCACGTTGCGTTCGGGCCGTTGCAGCCAGTGGCAGATGCCATCGACCAGCCCTTCGGTGGAGTCCGGCACCAGCTGTCCGACGCCATCGGCCAGCACGCTCTGCGGGCCGGGAATGTCGGTGGACAGCACGGGGCGGCCCAGGGTCAGCGCTTCCAGCAGGACGATGCCTTGCCCCTCGTAATGCGAGGACAGCACGAACAGGTCGAGTTCGCGCATCACCGGGTAGGGGTTGGCCAGCGCGCCGGTGAGCAGCACGTCATCCTCCAGCCCCAGCTCGGCGATGCGCTGCTGCAGCATGGGCCGCTCCGGGCCTTCGCCGACGATCACCAGCCGGGTCGAGGGATGCCGGCGGCGTACCTGGGCGAAGGCATCGAGCAAGCGCTGGTGCCCTTTCTCCGGCGACAGGCGGCCAACCGTGCCCAGCAGCACGTGGCCTTCGCGCCAGCGGGCGAAACCTTCGGGTAGTTCCTGCCCGGCGCGCCGCTGGATGAAACCGGGGTCGATGCAATTGTCCACGCTGTGGAAGCATTCGGGCCGTTGCCCCGGTACGTCGCCGAAACGGCGTCGGTTGACCGCGTTCAGGCTGTCGGACACCGACACCAGCGCGTCGCACAGCGGGTAGTGCTCGAACACCTTGGACAGCTGCGGGTGGCGGCTGCGCTGTTCCTGGTCCATGTCGTTGTGCAGGTACACGGCACAGCGCGTGCCGGCGGGGCGGCCGCGGGCGAACAATGCGGTCCAGAAGCCCGCATAACCCGAGAAATCGACCACCACGTCGAAATGGGCGCTGCCGAACTGGCGCGCGTATTCGCGCAGGTAATAGGTGTCGAGCAACTGCTGCTGGCGCGCGTTGAGCACCTCGCGGCTGCCTTGGCGCGTGTTGAGCCATTGCTGTTCGCGGTTGGCCACCGGGAAGCTGATGCGGCCCCAGCGCGCCACGTGCGCGGGCAGCTCGGCAAAGCGTTCCAGCCGTTGCGGGTAGCTTTCCAGCGTCCACGGATCGACGATCACGGTCAGCGACAGCCGGCGCGCATCGACGCAGCCGGCCAGGCGGTTGAACGAGGCGGTGACGCCGTTGGGGCTGAAGTTGCCCACCTGGAACAGCAGGGTGCGCTTGTCGCGCGGCGGTGGCGTGATCTGGTGGCGTGCGTCTGCTTCGAAGAAGAACGCAACGACGCGGCTGGCCGAGCCGCCGTCTTCCAGCGGCCAATAGGCCTGGCGCGCCGCCTCGATCTGCCCGGGGGCAGCGGCGGCCGCGCCCGCCAATGCGGGAAGCAGCGCCTGCTCCAGTGCATCGGCGGTGGCGCAGGCTTGCACCGGCAACGTGGCGATGTCCAGGTACAGCCCGCGTTCGCGCCGGTATTGCGCCATGTCCGGCACGTACAGCAGGACCGGCCGGCCGCTGGGCAGGAAGTCGAACAGGATCGAGGAGTAGTCGGTGACCAGCACGTCCACCACGGCCATCAACTCGGTGATGTCGGTCCCGGCCGGCACCGCCATTGCGCCGTCCGGCAGCTGGCCGAGCTTGCGCGCCACCATGTGGTGGCCGCTGAACAACACGGTGGCGCCGTGGCCGCTCAGTCGTTCGATGGCATCGGCTACCAGCGCCGCGTCCAGCGAGGCCCCGTCCAGGTTGCCGCGCCAGGTGGGCGCGTAGAGGATGATTTTCGCGTCTGCGCCGAGGCCGAGCCGTGCCTTGGTCCGGGTTTTTGCATCGGCGTCCGCGCCCAGCATCAGGTCGATCCGCGCCTGCCCGGTATCGGCCATGCGGCAGCGGATGACGTCGTTGACCTGCATCGACTCGAGCAATACCCGCCGGGTGAAGGCATTGGGCATGGCCAGGTGGGTGGCCTGGAGCAGGTTGCGCACGGCGTTCTTGTGGTCGAACAGCGCGCCGGGGATGTCGATGCCCAGCTTCTTGAGCGGCGTGCCGTGCCACGTATTGAGGTAGCGCTGTCCGGGCCGCCGCACGAAATACGGCATGAAGGTGTTGTTGTTCACCAGCCAGCCGGCGGTGGCCAGGTAACGCGCGTACAACGGGCTGCCGTGGCGGACGAAAACCACGTCCGGCAGCGCGGCCAATTCCTCGGGGATGGCCGTGTGCGGCTTCACCACCCACGCATGCAGCAGGTTGCGGGCGGCCAGGCGCGTGCGCGCGGCGCGGAACACGGCCAGCGGATTGCAGCTGATCGAGTCGCCGTGGAAGCTCTCGTACAGCACCACGTCGTCACGGACGGGCAGGGTTTCGATGAACTCGGCGTATTCGGCCTTTATGTCGCGCGCGGGCGGCGGCGGTCCCTCGGCCTGCGTGGGGTCGGGGACGATGCCGAAATCGCGCCGGAACAGGCGCGTGGCGAGAAAGGCCTGCGCCGCTTCGCTGTTGCGCCCGGCGCGGTGCAGGGCCACGCCCAGGCGGAAGTACAGGCGGGGGACGTGTTCGTCGTGGCGGTTGACGCAATGGCCGTAAGCCGCGGCGGCCTCGGCATGCAGGCCCAGCCGTTCGCAGGCCAGGCCCAGTTCGAAATGCAGCAGGGGGTCGAGCGTGCAGGTGCGCAGGCGGTCGCGCAGGGCGCGCCGCTGCGCGTCGTCGTCCATGCCCGAGGCGGCCGGGATGGCCGGCTCGCCCGGCACGCAGTGCAGCCATGCCGCGATCGCCGCATCGGCATCGCCGCAGGCATGCAGGCAGGTTCCCTGGCGATAGCGCCAGTCGGCATCCTCGCGCAGGGCCAGGGCGCGCGCATAGGCCGCGGCGGCTTCCTGCGGGCGTTCCAGCCGTTCCAGCATCCAGCCGTGGCGATATTGCCAGTCCGGCTGCGCCGGATCCAGTTCGAGTGCCGCGCCGTAGGCGGTGGCAGCGTCCTCCCAGCGGTACAAGGCTTCCAGCTGATAACCGTGCGCGAAATGCAGGCGTGCGTCGCCGGCATGCGCGGGTTGGGCCAGCCGTTCGCGGTAGGCGCGCTCGGCGCCTTCCCAATCCTTCTCCTGCTCGTGGCGCAGGCCGATGCCCAGCGCCGCCACGCCCGGTTCGGCGGCGGCGACCCGCGCATAGCAGGCTTCGGCCGCCGCCTTGTTGCCCCGCCGTTCCTCGACGCGGCCCAGCCGGTAGTGGGTGTCGGCATTGCCGTCGTCCAGCGCGAGGGCGCGGCCATAGGCGGTGGCGGCATCGTCCAGCCAGCCCAGGCGTTCGCAGGCCAAGCCGAGGGTGTGGAACCAGTCGGCATGGCCATCGTCCAGTTCGGTCGCCACGCGCAGGGCGGTGACGACCCGGCGCCAGCCGTTGCGCCGGGCCACGATGGCGCCGAGCAGGGCATGGTGCGCCGCCGTGTCCGGCTGCAGGTCGCAGGCGCGCATGGCGAACATGTCGGCCACGTCCCACAACTCCAGCGCCGCCAGGTTGCCGGCGATGCGGGCGAACACCGTGCCCGGCGCATCCAGCGCATTGAGCAGGGCCAGCGTGCGCAGGTTGAAGCGGGTCTTGCGCGCCACCTCCATTGGTTCGCCGGTGGCGCGCGTGGTTTCCGCGCCGGCTGCCTGGCCGCCGTCCAGGTAGTGCGCGACCGGATCGCGCCGGTGGTCGCCTTCCAGATGCAGGGCCTGGTACCACCATACGTCGAACCCGGGGCCGGGGTTGCGGAACTCGCGCCAGCCCTGCGAGTGGAAATGACGCCACGCCTCATCCCCTTCGACGGCGATGTCCGGGTTCTGCGTGCGGTAAAAGGCGGCGTCGAACCATGCCGGGGTCGCACCGGCCATCAAGTCGGCGTCGTGGGCTTGCGCAGATGCGGTTGCAGCGGTTTGGCCACCGGCGGCAGCGGTTTGCTCATTGCATTGCACGGATGCTGGCCTTCAGCGAGGAACTGGAGATGTTTTCGGTACGCGGGAGGTAGTGCACCCGGCAATGGCGGGCGAGGTCGTCGAAATGGCCGGTCCAGTCCGAACCCATCACCAGCAGATCGGCCCCCAGGCGGTGGATGTCGGCCGCCTTCTGCTCCCAGTTTTCCTCGGGGAAAACCTCATCGACGTAACGGATCGCCCTCAACACCTCGGCCCGGTCGGCATAGCACTGGGTGGCCTGCTTCTGCTTGACCGCATTGAAGGCGTCGCTGGACAGGCCCACGACCAGGCGGTCGCCCATCGCCCGCGCGCGGCGCAGCAGGTTGACGTGGCCGACATGCAACAGGTCGAAGGTGCCGTAGGTGAGGACGAGGGTCATTGGGGGCTGCGGCGTCCATGTTGTGGGTCATGTGCGGTCGGGCGAACGGGAAACCGGTTCCCGGCTGCGCGCCGGATGGAGGTGCGGTTCAGGCCATGTGCCGTTGAAGCTCGTCCTTGTCCAGCAGGTCGGTATTGATATTGCGGCTTTTGAGCAGTTCCAGTGTCTGCCGCATGTCATGGGTGAACAGCTTGCGGAAATGGTCGAAGCTTCGGTCGGCGAAGTCTGGCGGGGGTTCGTCGAACTCAACGTCGTTCAATGTGAAGGAAAACTCCAGTTCCGATCCAGCTTTCCTGTGCCCGGTGAGCCGTTCGACCAGTTGGCTGCGCTTTTCGTGGTCTTTCAGGCTGCTTACCGTGAGGACGGTGATGTCCTCGGGCTGGTATTTATCCAGCAGCATGCGCAGGCCCCGGTAATAGAAGCTGGAATGCAGTACGGCATGGAACGGGTACTGGTGGCGCGAGGTGAAAAAGGACAGTTCGTAATCCAGCCGCTGCAGGAAGCCGCCATTCGCCAGCCGCTGGGCTTCGACGTCGAAGTGTTTGCCGATGACGTGCGCGACCGACCGGGGGAAGCAGCGGATCCGCATGTCGCGCCGTGACTGGTACCAGTTCGCTTTGTCCGGCGGAATGGTTCCTGCCGCGCCATACAGGCGCGACAACACATGGTCTGCCCCTATCCCCTGTTGGGCGACCATTTTCTTCATCCTGTAGTCGCTCCAGGTCCGCTCGAAGGCGTTGCGCAGGCACAGGACGATGCGGGTGCCGTGCCCCGGCAGGCGCGCGGTTACCTGTGAATTGGCGAAATAGGCGACGCTGGCGTCGAGTAGCGGCGGGGAGTCGAGGGGTGGAGGGGGAGGCGGTGCATGGTTCGGCGACCCGAGGTAACTGCAAGGCTCCTTGATTCCCGGGATGGCGTAGGTGGCAAATCCATTCTTGACCAGCCAGCCCGCCAGCGCCGTGGTGCCGGCTTTTGCCACACCGACGACAAAGATGTAGTCAGGTTTCAACGTATTCATCCTTCTGTGGGCTTCCGTGGATATCCCCGACAAAACCACGGAAGCAAATACCATGCCTGCGTTGCTGCAATGAACCTGGGCGTTGCCCGGCACTCTGGTCCGTAGCGGGTCCTTACTCTCGCTCGATCCCGTACTTCCGCAGTTTCTCCACCAGCGTGGTACGGCGCAGGCCAAGCAGCTGCGCGGCATGGGCGACCACCCCTTGGGTGCGTTCCAGCGCTTCGTTGATCAGCTTCAGCTCGATGCTCGCCATGTGGTCGCGCAGGTCCAGGCCGTCGTCGGGCAGTTGGGCCGGCGATTCCGCGGCCTTGCCGTTGGCCGGCGCGGCCGACGGGGCGGAGGCGGGGAGACCGGACAGCGGGCGCTCCTCGTCCGCGCCGGTGGCCGCGGCTGCCGGCGGGTCGCCGCGGTAGCGGGCCGGCAGGTCCTGCACACGGACCAGGCCGCCGGGGTGCAGCACCGCCAGCCGTTCGACCAGGTTGGTCAGCTCGCGCACGTTGCCGGGCCATGGGTAGCCGGACAGCGCCTGCAGGGCCTCGGGGGCGAAGCGCACCTCGCCGCGGCCGGTGCGGGCCAGCTGCGCGGCGATGGTTTCCACCAGCGCGGGAATGTCCTCGATGCGCTCGCGCAGCGCCGGCACCTCGATCGGGAACACGTTGAGGCGGTAGAACAGGTCCTCGCGGAACTTGTCCTCGCCGATGCGCTCCTCCAGGTTGCGGTGGGTGGCGGCGATCACGCGCACGTTGCAGCGGATGGTCTGGTTGCCGCCGACGCGCTCGAAGCTGCGTTCCTGCAGCACGCGCAGCAGCTTGACCTGCATCGGCAGGCTCATGTCGCCGATCTCGTCCAGCAGCAGGGTGCCGCCCTCGGCCATCTCGAAGCGGCCCTTGCGCGCGCTCAGGGCGCCGGTGAACGCGCCCTTCTCGTGGCCGAACAGCTCGCTTTCCAGCAGGTCCGGCGGGATCGCGCCGCAGTTGATCGCCACGAACGGGCCGTCGCGGCGCGGCGAGCGCTGGTGGATGGCGCGCGAGACGACTTCCTTGCCGGTGCCGGATTCGCCCAGCACCAGCACGGTGGTGTCGAAGCCGGCCACCTGCTCGATCAGCTGGCGCAGCGCGCCGATGGCCGGGCTGATGCCGGTGGGGCCGCTGTCCTCGCCGCCGCTCTGGTGCTCGGCGTCCAGCCGCTTGAGGCTGGCGCGGCGCAGCAGGGCCTCCATCTGCGCGTGGCGCATGGGCTGCTCCAGCGGCCAGACGTTGGCTTCGTGCAGGCCGTAGTGGCGGGAAAAGGCCAGCGGGTCGCCCTCGGCCAGCAGCACCGGCGGCGGCATCGCGGTATCGCCCAGCCACTGGAAGAACGGCTCGGCGCGGGCCGGGTCCTCGATGGTGCCGACCACCAGCGCCATCCAGTCGCTGGCATGGTGGCGGGCGATGTCGATGTCGCCCACGTCGGTCACCCAGCGCGGGTTGAGGTCCATGAATTCCAGCAGGGCGACGCTGCGCTCGGCGCGCACCGCCTCGCTGTCGATGACCAGGATGCGCGATTCACTCATGGCCGTCCGCCTTGCGGATGCCCTCCAGGATCGGCATCACTTCCTGGATGTAGGACAGCTTGCTGACGAAGTTGTCGGCACCGGCGCGCTGGGCGTGCTCGCGGTGCTCGGCATCGTCGAAGTGGCTGGCGATGACGATGTAGGGCGGCTCGTCCTGGGTCTTGATCAGGCGCGTGGCCTGCAGCCCGCCCATTTCCGGCATCGCCAGGTCCATCAGCACCACGCGCGGGCGCAGGGCCTCGGAGCGCTCGATGGCCTCCAGCCCGTTGGCCGCGCTGCCGACGATTTCCAGCCAGTCGAGCTTGCGGAAATGGCGCATGGCCGCGTTGATGAAGCCTTCGTGGTCGTCGACCAGCAGAACGGTCAGCTTGCTCATGGGGGTCTCTCGGGTTCAGCCCGCGCGGGCCAACTGGGGACGTGCATTTTGCCGCTTCCGCGCGCGCGCCGGGGCGATGTCCAGTTGCTCACGATACTTGGCCACGGTACGACGGGCGATGTTGACCCCCTGTCGCGACAGCAGCAGGGCGATGGCGTCGTCCGCCAGCGGCCGTGCCGGCGGCTCGGATTCGATCAGCCGGCGTACCATCGCCTTGACCGCCAGCCCGGAGATGCTGGCGCCTTCCAGCCGCACCGCGAAGAAGTGCTTCAGCTCGAAGGTGCCGCGCGGGGTCTGCAGGTACTTGCCGGAGGTGATGCGCGAGACGGTGGACTCGTGCATGCCGATGGCGTCGGCCACTTCCTTCAGGGTCAGCGGCGCCATCGCTTCCTCGCCTTCGGCCAGGAACGCGGCCTGGCGTTCGACGATCACCCGCGCGGTGCGCAGCAGGGTGTCGTAGCGCATCGACAGGCCGCGGGTGAACCAGCGCGCTTCCTGCAGCATTTCGCGCAGCGGCTGGTTGGCGCCGGCGTCGCTCTCGCTCAGCACCTTTTCGTAGGCCGGGTTGATGCCCAGGCGCGGGGTGGTGCCGGGGTTCAGCGCCACGCGCCACTGGCCGTCGGCATGCCAGGCGACCACGTCGGGGATCACCGCGCTGTCTTCGTGCGGCTGCAGGGCGTCGCCGGGGCGCGGCTGCAGCGACAGGACCAGGCGGAACGCCTCGTGCACGTCGGCCTGCTCCACGCCGTATTCACGGGCGAGGGCGGCGTAGTCGTGGTCGGCCAGCAGGTTCAGGTCGCCGCCGAGCAGGCGGTTGGCCAGGTGTCGCGCCGGCACCGTGCCGGGCAGCGCGGCCAGCTGCACCTGCAGGCATTCGCGCAGGTCGCGCGCGGCCATGCCGATGGGGTCGCCCTGCAGCAGGTGCTGGCGGATGCCCTCCACGTGCGCGGCGTTGCGGTCGAAGCGGGCGCTGGCCAGCAGGGTCAGCTGCGCCAGCGGCGCGGCGAGGTAGCCGGCGTCGTCGCAGTGCTCCAGCCAGAATGCGGCGATGCCCAGGTCGGCTTCGTCCAGGTCCAGCGCCAGGGCCTGCAGGATGCGCAGGTGCGGGTCGCTGGATTCGCCGGCCGGCAGGCGCGCGGTGCGGTCCTCGTCGGCGTCGTTCCAGCTGCCGCCGGGCACGTCCCATAGCGAGCTTTCCGGCAGTTCGTCGAATGCGGCCGTTTCCAGCTGCGCATCGCTGCCGGGGATGGCCTCGGCCTCGGTCGCCTGCTCTTCCAGCTCCAGCAGCGGGTTGTTCTCCAGCGCCTGGCGGATTTCCTGCTCCAGCTGCAGGCCGTTCAGTTGCAGCAGGCGGATGGACTGCAGCAGCGAGGGCGTGAGGTGGAGCTGTTGGCCGAGTTGGGTAGCGAGCGTGGCTTTCATGCGATTCCCCGGTGACGCGTGGTTGGCGTCGGTATGGAACGCATCTTGCTTTTGCGGTGCCGGGGGCTGAATCAGTCAAACCCCTACATGCGTAGGGAAATTACCTACATTGCAGCAATGTTTTCCTCGATTGCGTCATGCATTTGACGCTTGGCCCGCGGCTTTCCCGGTGGACAGGCCCGCGCGGGAAATTTGACGCGACGGGCGACGGATTTCCTGTTTCGTGACTTGCATCACGAATTTCCCGTTGCCGCCATGCAGCCACAGGCAGCAGGCGGCCGCAATTGCGCGTCACATCAGCTCGTGCTGGTGGCGGGCGGCCAGCAGCAACAGGTCGTTGGCGCGGCGGCATCCCAGGGCTTCCATCATCCGCGCCCGGTGGGTTTCCACGGTCTTGGCGCTGATGCCCAGGTCGGCGGCGATCTCCTTGGTGCTCTGGCCGTTGCCGAGCCGGCGCAGGATCTGCCGCTGCCGCGGCGAGAGCGCGGCGATGCCGGTGGGGCGTTCGCGGCCCTGTGCCGGTGCCAGCATCCTTGCCGAGATCTGCGGGCTGAGGAAAACCTGTCCCGAGCAGGCTGCATGCAAGGCCAGTTCCAGTTCCTGCGGCGCCGCGTCCTTGACGACGAAGCCCGCCGCTCCCCGGTCCAGCGCATCGCGCACATGCTGGGTGTCGTCGTGCATGGACATCATCACCACGCGTGCCCGCGGCAGCCGGGTGCGGATGTCGGAAAGCGCTTCGAGGCCGCTGCGGCCGGGCAGGGAAAGATCGAGCAGGACCACGTCGGGGTGGTGTTGCAGGGCCAGTTCCAGTGCCTGCTCGGCATTGCTCGCTTCGGCCGCCACTTCCACCCCGGCAAAGCCCTGCAGCAACCGGCACAGGCCCGCACGCACGAGGGTGTGGTCATCGACAATCAGGACACGCACGGCAACAGGAGGGTCACGGCTGGAAGTGGTCGCACCATAGCCGAGCGTTGGCAGCGAGCCAACCGGCAATGGTCATGGGGGGGATGCCTTCGCGTGGCGTAGGCATGGGGCTTGCCCCATGCGTGGCTTTCCCGGTGAAGCCCCGTGTGGGGCAAGCCCCACACCTACGTGGGAACGAACACTCCAGGGGTGTTGTCCTTGTGGACGGATGAGGCCCTGCGTGGGGCGAGCCCCACGTCTACGTACGCCTGCTGTTGGCGATCTGCCGGCGGTGCAGGCGGAACAGGTGCCGCTCCAGTGCCATTTCCAGCGCGGTGCCGGGGTCGTTCAGGCGCAGCCACAGGTAATGGCCGCCGTTGCCGGAGGCGGCCTCGGCCAGTACCTGCACGGGTAGTTCGATGTGGTCGGGCAGCCAGTCCGCCGGCTGCAGGCGCACGATGCCCTGCGTACCGGGAGCGCTGCCGGTGCGCTGGCCCAATTCCATGCGCAGGCCGCGGCGCGACCAGCGCAGCGGACGCAGGGGCAGGGCGGTGGCGTCGGACTGGCGCAACAGCCGGCCCAGCAATACCAGCACCAGGTCCATGCGCGCTTCCAGCCGCTGTGCCTGCAGGCTGCTTTCGCCGCGTTCGTCGTTGTCTTCGGTGCTGCGCGAATCCTCCACCAGCGCGACGCTGCGCAACAGCATCTCGGCGGCGCCGGGGTGGACCACGCTGCTGCCGGCCTCGAAGCCCGCCGGCAATGCCACGTCGCAGGTCAGCGTATCGGCGAACAGTTCGGTTTCCGCCGGGTGGTGCACGACGCTGGCACCGGGTTCGTTCATGCCAGCGTTCCGGCCTGCTGGTAGGCATTGGCGGCGCGTACCGACTGCCGGCCGCTGCGCAGGTGCGCCGCGGCGACGTCGCGGCGGGCCAGCATGTCGCGGGTCAGGTCGCGCTGCAGTTCCAGCAGCTTGCGCAGGCCGTTGGCGGCGGCCTGGGTGCCACAGGTCTCGATGAATTCGCGCAGGTGGCGGTCGTGCCTGACCGCGATCAGCGCGGCCTCGGCATGGTCCTCCTGCTCCACGGCGGTGCGCAGGGCGTCGAGGTCGGCGTGCAGGGCCTGCAGGGTGGCGTCGTGATCCATGCGTGTCTTCTCCTCAGGCACCGGCCGCCACCGGCATGTGGCGCTGTTCGCCGGGGATGGCGTTCCAGGCCGATTCGATTTCGCTCATCACCGCCAGCGATTCCCGCAGTGCCTCGGCGTCGTTGTTCAGGTTGGCCTCGGTCAGGCGCTGGATGACGAAGTCGTACAGGGCCGACAGGTTGCTGGCGATCTCGCCGCCGGCTTCATGGTCGAGCGAACCGTTGAGGTGGCCGATGATGGCGCATGCCTCGCCGATCACCTTGCCCTTCATGGCCTGGTTGCCCTGGGCGAGGAAGGCCTCGGCGCGGCGCATGCGCTCGTTGGCGCCCTCGAACAGCATGGCCACCAGCTTGTGCGGGTCGGCATCCACAACCCGGGTCGAGATCCCGACCTTGCGATACTGCTCTGCGTGGTTGCGGCTGGAACCGTACATTGGGGGAGGTCTCCTGGAACCTGTCCGGCGCCGCGGGGCATGGGCGGCCGGGATGATGGGGGGCTGTTACGTATATCGGCCGCGGGGAGCGCCTACTTGAGCCGCCGGTCAGCTCTTCGCCTGCTGCAGCGCGCTCAACTGCTGGGTCAGGTAATTGCTGGTGCTCTGCATCTGCGCCACCAGCGTGTCCATCGCGGTGAACTGCGCGGTGTAGCGCGCCGAGACCTTCTCCATGCGCGCATCCAGGTCGTCCAGGTCCTTCTCCAGCTTCTTGATCTGCTTGTTGAGGGAATCGGTGCGCTGGGTCAGGGTGCCGGTGCTGTCCAGGTTGCTCTTGAGCACGCTGGACAGCGAGGAGGACAGCTTGCCGTCCTTGCCCAGCAGCGCGGACGCGGCGGCCGGGTTGTCGGCCATCGCCTTGTCGAAGGTGCTGGCGTTCAGCGTCAGCGTGCCGTCGGTGCCGATGGCCAGGCCCAGCGCCTTCATGTCGACGACGTTGGCGCTCAATTGGCTGCGCAGCTGCTGTTGCAGGCCGCGCACCAGCGAATCGCCGGTCAGCGCGGAAGCCTTGTCGTTGGTCGCGTCGTAGGCGCTGGACGACTTGAGCAGGTTGACCGAGGCGTTGTAGGCGCTGACGAAGGCCTGCAGGTTGATCTTGAGCGGGCTGTTGTCCTGGCTGACGGTCAGGGTCTTGGTGGTGCCTTCCGCGGCCTCGGTCAGGTTCAGGGTGATGCCGGGGATCAGGTCGCTGATGCTGTTGCTGCTGGACTCGCGCTCGAACCCGTCCACCCGCACGCGCGCATTGGTGGCCTCCACGATCTGGCTCAGGCCGCCGCCGCTGCCGTCCCAGGTCAACGCGGACAGGCCGCCGTTGCCGCCGCTGGCCGAGATGGTCAGGGTGCCTTCGGTGCCGGCATCGACCGCGTTGAGCACCAGGTGCTGGCCGTCGTCGGCGGTGATGATGGTGGCGTTGACCCCCTTGCCGCCGGCGGCCTTGTTGATGGCCGCGGCGATGTCGGAGAGCTTGCTGTCGGGTTTTATCTCGACGTCGAGGGTTTCGTCGCCCCAGGCGATTTTCAATGTCCCGTCGCCCACCGCGGCATCGGCGGCGAAGGCCCCCGAGCTGAGCTTCTGCGATTGCGCCAGGCTCAGCACCTCGACGTTGTAGGTGCCGGCGCTGGCCTGGGTCTTGCCGGTGCTGGCATCGGTCACCACGGTGGCGTTGAAGCCGCTGCCATCGGGTACCGTGGTCTTGTAGGCGGGGGCGTCGGCGCTCTTGATCAATGCCGCCAGCGAGGATTGCAGGCTGCTCAGCGAGCTCTTGATGCTGCCGAACGCCGAAAGCTGGGTGGTGGCGGCCGTGCCCTGGGTGTTGATGCGGTCGGCCACCGGCTTGCGCTCGTTGGCCACCAGTTGCGAGACCAGGGTGGGGATGTCCAGGCCGGAGCCGACGGCAGCAAGGGAGGTGGCCATGTGGATTCCTTCGGTGGCAAGGAGATGCCTGTAGGGACACCTCCGGATATCGGCAGGCGTCGCGGCGACTTTAGCGCGTTGCGCGTGATCCCCGGTTTGGATGCATGTTCCGTGCCATCCCCGGGCTCGCCGGCAGGTGCCGCATCCAGGCCATGTCGAGGGAGTAGGTCGGGGCTACGTCCCCGACGTTCGTGTCCCGATATTCCGTGCGACGGGGGCGTAGCCCCGACCTACCTGCTGCAAGAGCGGTGTCCCTGCGCAGGTGCCGGGCTTGCCCGGCACGGGGCCTTCCCGGTAAAGCTCCATGCGGGGCAAGCCCCGCATCTACGCGCGGTCCCGTTCCATATCCATAATGCAAAAGGCCCTGCCTTGCGGCAGGGCCCTTCTTGTTGCGGTGCAGCCCGGGATCAGCCCAGCAGGCTGAGCACGTTCTGGGTGGCGCTGTTGGCCTGGGCCAGCATGGCGGTACCGGCCTGCTGCAGGATCTGCGTGCGGGTCAGTTCGGCCGTTTCCTTGGCGTAGTCGGTGTCGCGGATGCGGCTGCGCGAGGCCGACAGGTTTTCCGAGGTGGTGGCCAGGTTGGCGATGGTGGAGCTGAAGCGGTTCTGGATCGCACCCATGTCGGCGCGCGAGCTGTTCACCGAGGTCAGGGCCTTGTCGACGATTTCCAGCGCGCGCTGGGCTCCCTGGAAGCTGGAGATGTCCAGGTCCTCCAAATGCACTTGGTCGGCGCCGGCGGCGGCAGTGGCGGCAGCGAACGACGAGAAGTCCACCGTCGCGTTGGTGCCAGTGACGGAGGCGCCGGTGACGCTGGTGAAGTCCTGGCCGGCCTTGAGCGAGGTCAACTTGATGTTGCTGCCGTCGATTTCGGCGTGCAGGCCGGTCTGGTCCAGCTTGTCGTTGAACGCCTGGACGACCTTCTTCTGGATGTCGGCGACGCTGTCGTTGTCGCCGACCTTGACGTCGTTCAGCTTGATCGCCTTGGCCTGGCCACCGGCGCTGATGTTGACGGTGATGCCGCTGATGGTGCCCGAAGCGGTGGACGCGCCGGTGACGCCCGCGCCGGTCGCGGCGTCGGCAAAGCCGGCCTTGCCCAGTTCCGAAATGCGCGAGTCGACGATGCTGTTGATGCCGATGGTCTGGCCGGCGTCGGCGCCGACCTGGAACAGGGCGCCGGTGAAGTCGCCGTTCAGCAGCTTGGTGCCGTTGAAGCTGGTCTGGTTGGAGACGCGGTCGATTTCCGACAGCAGCTGGTTGACTTCGGCGTTCAGCGCGTCACGGTCGCTCTGCGAGTTGGTGGCGTTGGACGACTGCACCGCCAGTTCGCGGATGCGCTGCAGGTTGTTGCCGATCTCGACCATCGCGCCTTCGGCGGTCTGCGCCAGCGAGATGCCGTCGTTGGCGTTGCGGGTGGCAACGTCCAGGCCGCGGATCTGGGTGCTGAAGCGCTCGGAGATGGCCAGGCCGGCGGCGTCGTCCTTGGCGCTGTTGATGCGCATGCCCGAGGAAAGGCGCTGGATGGTGGTGGCCAGGCTGGTGCCGCTCGTGTTCAGGTTGCGCTGAGCGTTGAGCGACATGATGTTGGTGTTGATGACTTGTGCCATGATTCGGATTCCTGATTTGGCGTTGGAACCGGCAGTTCGCCTGACCGGTACTGGGTGCAGTGGGGCGGGTGTAGGAGCCATAGCACCGCTGCTGATACCAATAACGGCAGCATGTCGTTCGGCTTTAGGGCGAAGTTGATGCGCCCGCGGCCTGCTCCCTCGGGGGTGGTATCGCCATATGGAAGCGGCGCGGTGGCCCAGGCCACCGCGCCGCTGTTTTTTTGGAGTTTGTCGATTGAGCGCGTAGGCATGGGGCTTGCCCCATGCGGGGGCTTTCCCATTGAAGCCCCATGCGGGGCAAGCCCCGCATCTACGGGTGCGCGGTGCTGCCCCATGCAGGGCTTTCCCGAGTCACGCGTCGCGGTTGTGCGCACGCAGGGCGCGCTGCTTCTCGCGGGCCCAGTCGCGGTCCTTGGCGGCGTCGCGCTTGTCGTGGGCCTGCTTGCCCTTGGCCAGCGCGATTTCCAGCTTGATGCGGTTTCTGCTCCAGTACATCGCGGTGGGCACCAGGGTGTAGCCGTCGCGCTCGACGCGGCCGATCAGCTTGTCGATCTCGCGCCGGTGCAGCAGCAGTTTGCGCTGGCGGCGGTCTTCGGGAACGGTGTGGGTGGAGGCCTGGATCAGCGGGGTGATCTGTGCGCCGATCAGGTAGATCTCGCCATCCTTCACGTAGGCGTAGGCGTCGGTCATGTTGCCGCGCCCGGCGCGGATGGCCTTGACCTCCCAGCCCTGCAGCACCAGCCCGGCCTCGACCCGGTCTTCCAGGTGGTATTCGTGGCGCGCGCGCTTGTTCAACGCGATGGTTTTGTCGGCCACCGCCTTCTTTGCTTTATCCTTGCCGGGTTTCTTGCTCATTCGCTTATTGTCTCCGATTCGGAGGCGTTCAGGACATCCAGCAGCAACCGCATGCCTACCATCCGCCGCAGTGCCCTGGTCGAACAACCGGCCGCGCGCATGTTCGACCTGGTCAATGACGTTGCCGCCTACCCGCGGCGTTTTCGCTGGTGCGACAAGGCGGAAATCCTGGAAGAGGGACCGGAGCGGCTGGTGGCACGGCTGGACCTGGGGTTGGGTTCGTTCCGCACCTGGTTCATGACCGAGAACGTATTGCAGCGCCCGTCCAGCATCGACATGCAGTTGAAGGACGGCCCGTTCAAGCGCCTGCATGGCCGCTGGCAGTTCCTGCCGCTGTCCGATGCCGCCTGCAAGGTCAGCCTGGAGCTGGAATTCGAGCCGGCCTCGCGCCTGCTCGGGCCGGCGTTGGCGCTGGGTTTCCAGGGGCTGGCCGACCGCATGGTCAACGATTTCGTGCGCGTGGCCGAGCAGGGGGGCTGAGCCGTGCGCGTGGAGGTGGTGCTGGCCTGGCCGGACCGTTACCTGCGGCGCGAGCTGGAATTGCCCGAAGGCTGCAGCGTCGCCGAAGCGGTGGAAATGGCGGCACTGGATGTTGCCGGCGAAACCGTCGCCACCGCCGTGCATGGCGTGCTGGCGCGGCCCACGCAGGCATTGCGCGAGGGCGACCGGGTGGAGCTGCTGCGCCCGTTGCTGGCCGACCCCAAGGAAAATCGCCGCCGGCGGGCGCGCGGCGGCGATTGAGGCCTCAAGCCCGTGCGGTGCGGGCTCAGCGGCCCTTCTTCTTGTCCTTGGCGAGGTTGCGGCCGAACTGGCGCACGCTCTTCCTGGCCAGCTCCGCGTCCTGGTTGGGGAAGTAGTCGCCTTCCCAGCGCGTGACCCGGTCGTTCTCGAAGAACACGGTGAAGTTCTTCATTTCGGTCGTGCCCAGGCGGTTGGTCCGCTGGCTGGAGGTGTAGTCCCAGCGCTGGGCATGGAACGGGTCGGGGATGGACGGCGTGCCCAGCAGCGCATTGACCTGTTGCTTGCTCTGGCCCACCTGCAACTGCGCCACGGCTTCGGCGTGGATCAGGTTGCCCTGGTAGATGGGCTGCTTGTAGATGATGCCGCAGGCGGTGGTGGACAGGGCGACGACGGCGATCAACAGGAGCTTGCGCATTAGGGACAGGCGATTGGGGAAATCCCGGCGATGATACACTCCCCGGCACCCAGCGCGATCCGACCGGAGGCAACTGGCGTTAAACCGCCTATGAACACGATGGCCATGGAATCCAATGACCTGCGCAAAGTCGGCCTGAAGGTGACGCATCCGCGGATGCGCATCCTGGCGCTGCTCGAGCAGAACACCCCGCACCACCACCTCACCGCCGAGGACATCTACCGCCAGTTGCTCGATTGCGGCGACGAGATCGGCTTGGCCACGGTCTACCGCGTGCTGACCCAGTTCGAAGCGGCCGGGCTGGTGCTCAAGCACAATTTCGAAGGCGGGCAGGCGGTCTACGAACTGGACCGCGGCGGCCACCACGACCACATGGTCGACGTGGACACCGGCAAGATCATCGAATTCGAGAGCCGCGAGATCGAGGAGCTGCAGAAGAAGATCGCCACCGACCACGGCTACGAGCTCGAAGAGCACTCGCTGGTGCTGTACGTGCGCAAGAAGCGGCGGTGAGCCTGCCTGCATGACGAAGACGACACCGGCCCCGCGCCGGTGTTTTCGTTTTCGGGAGACCGGTTTCAATCCGCGAAGGGGCCGGTGCCGAGGCCTTTTCTCCTTCCCCCTCCGGGAGACGGTGCCCCGAAGGGGCGGATGAGGGTAGGGGTGAGGCCGCGGGCAATCGAACATTGCGAGGCTTCGCCCCAACCCCCGCTCCGCGCCCCGGCCCATGCCTGCGGCATGGGCGCTACACCGCAAGCGCGCCAGTGGCGCGCAAGCCTTGCGGTGAAGCCCCAAAGGGAGAGGGTCTTTGGTTCTCAGGCTTCCGCCAGCAGCTTGCGCGCGGCCGCCCGCGCCTCTTTGCTGACCTCGGCGCCGCCGAGCATGCGCGCCAGCTCCTCCTCGCGGCCCTTGCCGTCGAGCAGTTCCACCGCGCTCTGGGTCATGCCTTCCACCGGCGCCTTGCTGACCCGGTAATGGGCGTGGCCCTTGGCCGCGACCTGCGGCAGGTGGGTCACGCACAGCACCTGCCGGCGCTCGCCGAGCGCGCGCAGCTTGCCGCCGACGATGTCGGCCACCGCGCCGCCGATGCCGGAATCCACTTCGTCGAACACCATCGTCGGCACCGCGTCCAGCCCGAGTGCGGCGACCTCGATGGCCAGCGAGATGCGCGACAGCTCGCCGCCGGAGGCGACCTTGCGCAGGGCGCGGGGTGGCTGGCCGGCGTTGGCGGCGACGAGGAACTCGGCACGCTCGGCGCCGTTGGGGTCCGGCCGCGGCTGGGCCTGGGGCTCCAGTTCGATCAGGAATTGGCCGCCGCCCATGCCCAGTTCGCCGATCAGCGCGGTGGTGGTGGCCGACAGCGCCTTGGCCGCCGCGCCGCGGCTGGCGCTGAGCAGCGCCGCCTGCGCCTGCCAGTGCGCGGCGGCGGCGTCGATCTCGCCGGCCAGCCGCGACAGGCGCTCGTCGGCGCCGCGCAGCTGTTCCATTTCGGCATCGAGGCGGTCGCGGGTGGCGGCCAGCTCCTCCATCGGCACGCGGTGCTTGCGGGCCAGGTCGTGCAGGCGGCCGAGGCGGCGCTCGATGTCCTCGAAGGCGTCCGGGTCGCTGTCCAGGTCGTCCTGCACGCGGTCCAGTTGCGCCAGGGCTTCGTGCAGCTGGATGCCGGCGGCGTCGAGCATGGCGTCGATCTCGCCCAGCCGTGCGTCGTGCTGGCTGACCCGCGACAGCTCGTGCCGCACCTGCTGCAGCAGGCCGAGCAGCGACGGGCCGTCGTCGCCGTTGAGGGTGCTGCCGGCCAACTGGCAGGCCTCGATCAATGCGGCCGAATGCGCCTGCCGGCGGTGGCTGGCGGCCAGCGCCGCCACCGCCGCCGGTTCCAGTTCCTCGCGCTGCAGCTCGCCGAGCTGGTGGGCGAGGAAGCCGAGGCGGTCGGAGACGTCGCCCTGCTGCGACAGCGCCTCGCGCTCGTCCACCAGCGCCTGCCAGCGGCCGGCGGCGGCGCGCACGGCGGCGCGTTCGGCATCGTTGCGGGCATAGGCGTCGAGCAGGGCCAACTGGCTGGGGCGCGAGAGCAATGCCTGCTGCTCGTGCTGGCCGTGGATCTCGACCAGGAACGCGGCCAGTTCCGACAGCTGCGACACCGGCACCGGGCGGCCGTTGATGAAGGCGCGCGAGCCGCCATCGGCGCGGATCACCCGGCGCAGCTGGCATTGCGCGTCGTCGTCCAGCTCGTTGTCGCGCAGCCATTGCCGCGCCGGGGCGTCGTCGGCCAGGTCGAACTCGGCCGACAACTCGGCGCGGCCGGCGCCGTGGCGGACCACGCCGCTGTCGGCGCGCAGCCCGGACAGATAGCCCAGCGCGTCGACCATCAGCGACTTGCCGGCGCCGGTTTCGCCGGAAACCACGGTCATGCCCGGCCCGAATTCCAGTTCGGTGGCGCGGACGACGGCAAAATCCTTGATCGAAAGATGTCTGAGCATGGCGGGCAGGGAATGGGGCCGCGCAAAACTAGCATGCGCATGCGGCAGGTCAATGCGGCGCAGGGTGGCCGGCGCCCGTCTCACCGGCTGCGCCGGCCTTGAAAGCGGCGGCAGCGCCCACATACGAGGCCGGGTGGGCGGCAGAACGACCGCCAGGAAACAGGAAATGAACCAAGACCACCCCGAATTCGAGACCATGCCCGGTGCCGAAGATGTCGCCGGACAGCACGAGGCGCAGGTCCAGGCCCTGCAGGCCGAGATCGAGCAGCTCAAGGGCGAATCGCTGCGCGAGCGCGCCGACCTTGAGAACCAGCGCAAGCGGCTGGTGCGCGACGTCGAGCAGGCCCGCAGGTTCGCCAACGAAAAACTGCTGGGCGACCTGCTGCCGGTGTTCGACAGCCTCGATGCGGGGCTGGCCGCGGCCGGCAACGAACCCAGCCCGCTGCGCGAAGGGCTGGAGCTGACCTACAAGCAACTGCTGAAAGTGGCCGGCGACAACGGCCTGACCCTGCTGGACCCGACCAGCCAGCCGTTCAACCCTGAGCACCACCAGGCCATCAGCCAGGTCGATGCCCCGGCGGGCGTGGCCCCGGGCACGGTGGTGACGGTGTTCCAGAAGGGCTACCTGCTCAACGAGCGCCTGCTGCGGCCGGCGCTGGTGGTGGTGGCGAAGTACGACTGACGGCGGGGCGGGGAAGGCGATTCCCGGGGCAATGCCCGGCCGTCCTCCCTTGAAAGCCCGCGGGGCGTCCTTACATCACCCACATCGGCGGCGTGGCCGCCCCCCAGATTGAATTCCAGAGGAAACCGGCAATGGCAAAGATCATCGGCATCGACCTCGGCACCACCAACTCGTGCGTGGCGATCATGGACGGCGGCAAGGCCCGCGTCATCGAAAACTCGGAAGGCGACCGCACCACGCCCTCCATCGTCGCCTACACCAAGGACGGCGAAGTGCTGGTGGGCGCCTCGGCCAAGCGCCAGGCGGTCACCAACCCGAAGAACACCTTCTACGCGGTCAAGCGCCTGATCGGCCGCAAGTTCACCGACGGCGAAGTGCAGAAGGACATCGCCCACGTGCCGTACGGCATCCTCGCCCACGACAACGGCGACGCCTGGGTGCAGACCAGCGACGGCAGGAAGATGGCGCCGCAGGAAATCTCCGCCAAGGTGCTGGAGAAGATGAAGAAGACCGCCGAGGACTTCCTCGGCGAGAAGGTCACCGAGGCGGTCATCACCGTGCCGGCCTACTTCAACGACAGCCAGCGCCAGGCGACCAAGGACGCCGGCCGCATCGCCGGGCTGGACGTCAAGCGCATCATCAACGAGCCGACCGCCGCGGCGCTGGCCTACGGCCTGGACAAGGGCGACAACAAGGACCGCAAGATCGTCGTCTACGACCTGGGTGGCGGCACCTTCGACGTGTCGATCATCGAGATCGCCAACGTCGACGGCGAGAAGCAGTTCGAGGTGCTGGCCACCAACGGCGACACCTTCCTCGGCGGCGAGGACTTCGACAACCGCGTCATCGAGTACCTGGTGGACGAGTTCAACAAGGACCAGGGCATCGACCTGCGCAAGGACCCTCTTGCTCTTCAAAGGCTCAAAGACGCGGCCGAGCGCGCCAAGATCGAGCTGTCCAGCGCGCAGCAGACCGAGGTCAACCTGCCGTACGTCACCGCCGACGCCAGCGGCCCGAAGCACCTGAACATCAAGCTGACCCGCGCCAAGCTGGAAGCGCTGGTCGAGGACCTGATCAAGAAGTCGATCGAGCCGTGCCGCACCGCGCTGAACGATGCCGGCCTGCGTTCGAGCGACATCAACGAGGTGATCCTGGTCGGCGGCCAGACCCGCATGCCCAAGGTGCAGGCGGCGGTGGCCGAGTTCTTCGGCAAGGAACCGCGCAAGGACGTCAACCCGGACGAGGCCGTGGCCTTGGGCGCGGCGATCCAGGGCGGCGTGCTGGCCGGCGACGTCAAGGACGTGCTGCTGCTGGACGTGACCCCGCTGAGCCTGGGCATCGAGACCCTGGGCGGCGTGTTCACCAAGATCATCGAGAAGAACACCACCATCCCGACCAAGGCCTCGCAGACCTTCTCCACGGCCGAGGACAACCAGTCGGCGGTGACCGTGCACGTGCTGCAGGGCGAGCGCGAGCAGGCCCGCTACAACAAGTCGCTGGCCAAGTTCGACCTGACCGGCATCGAGCCGGCGCCGCGCGGCCTGCCGCAGGTGGAGGTGTCCTTCGACATCGACGCCAACGGCATCCTGCACGTGTCGGCCAAGGACAAGAAGACCAACAAGGAACAGAAGGTCGAGATCAAGGCCGGCTCGGGCCTGTCCGAGGACGAGATCAACCGCATGGTCGCTGATGCCGAGACGCACCGCGAGGAAGACAAGAAGTTCCAGGAACTGGTGCAGGCCCGCAACCAGGCCGACGGCCTGATCCATGCCACCCGCACCGCCATCACCGAGCACGGCAGCAAGGTCGGCGGCGACGTGATCGGCAAGGTCGAGTCGGCGCTGGCCGACCTGGAAACGGCGATGAAGGGCGACGACAAGGCGCAGATCGAGGCCCGCTCGAAGGCGCTGGAAGAAGCCGGGCAGTCGCTGTACGCGGCCGCGGCGGCCGCCGAGCAGGGGGGCGATGCCGCGCAGGGTGCGGGCGCCTCCCCGGGCCCGGCGCACGACGATGTGGTGGATGCCGAGTTCACCGAGGTCAAGGACGACAAGAAGTCCTGACGTCCATTGCCCCTCTCCCGGCGGGAGGGGGGTGGGGTGAGGGTTCGGGGTTGCCATGCGGCCCCGGACCCTTGTCTTGTAGCCAACCCGCACCCCAGCCCTCCCTGGAGGGGGAGGGAGAGGTAAAGCATGAGCAAGCGCGATTACTACGAAGTCCTGGGCGTGGCCCGCGACGCCGGCGACGATGAGCTGAAGAAGGCCTACCGCCGCTGCGCGATGAAGTTCCACCCGGACCGCAACCCGGGCGACGCGGCCGCCGAAGCCTCCTTCAAGGAGTGCAAGGAAGCCTACGAAGTGCTGTCCGACGGCAACAAGCGGCGCATGTACGACGCCCACGGCCATGCCGCGTTCGAGCACGGCATGGGCGGCGGCGGTGCCGGCGGCCCGGACATGAACGACATCTTCGGCGACATCTTCGGCAACATCTTCGGCAACATCTTCGGCGGTGGCGGCGCGCGCCAGCCGCGTCGCGGCGCCGACATCGGCTACGTGATGGAGCTGGACCTGGAAGAAGCGGTGGCCGGCGTCGAGCGCCGCATCGAGATCCCGACCCTGGCCGAGTGCGGCGACTGCAACGGCAGTGGTTCGGAAGACGGCAAGGTGGAAACCTGCAACGTCTGCGGCGGCCGCGGCCAGATACGCATGCAGCGCGGCATCTTCGCCATGCAGCAGGCCTGCCACAACTGTGGCGGGCGCGGGCAGATCATCGCCAGGCCGTGCAAGACCTGCCACGGCAACGGCCGTGTCGAGGAAGACAAGGTGCTGTCGGTCAAGGTGCCGGCCGGCGTGGACAGCGGCGACCGCATCCGCCTGCAGGGCGAGGGCGAGGCCGGCCCGCCGGGCACGCCGCCGGGCGACCTGTACGTGGAAGTGCGCGTGCGCGAGCACCCGATCTTCACCCGCGACGGCGACGACCTGCATTGCGAGGTGCCGATCCGCATCTCGCAGGCGGCGCTGGGCGATACCGTGCGCGTGGCCACGCTCGGCGGTGAGGCGGAAATCCGCGTGCCCGCCGAAACGCAGACCGGCAAGCTGTTCCGCCTGCGCGGCAAGGGCGTCAAGTCGGTGCGCAGCCGTACCGAGGGCGACCTGTACTGCCGCATCCTTGTGGAAACCCCGGTGAACCTGACCGCCGAGCAGCGCAAGCTGCTGGAGCAGTTCGAGGCCACCTTCGCCGGCGAGGAAGCGCGCAAGCATTCGCCCAAGTCGGCCACCTTCATCGATGGCGTCAAGGGCTTCTGGGACCGGATGACCTCGTCCTGAGAGCCCTTCTCCCGAGGGGAGAAGGGGAAAGCCAAGGTGTGCTCTTGCAGTTCGTCGTCCCCGCATTGGTTGCGCGCGCATCCATGCAGCCGGTCGCCGTTGCCGCGGGCGTAAAATGCGGCGATGAACGATATCGACCACAGCCACCTCGTGCACGGTCGTCGGCAGCGGCCCGAGGGGCCGTCGCCGGTGGACGTGATTTCCGTGCAGTCGCAGCTGGTCTACGGCCACGCCGGCAACAGCGCGGCGGTGCCGCCGCTGCGCGCGCTGGGCATGCGGGTGGCGGAAATCCCCACCACCCTGCTGAGCAATGCGCCGTTCTACGACACCCTGCGCGGGCGCGTGCTGCCGGCCGACTGGTTCGCCGATCTGCTGCTGGGCGCCAGCGAGCGCGGCCTGCCGCAGCGCGCCGGGGCACTGGTTTCCGGCTATTTCGGCAGCGTCGCCAACGGCACGGCATTTGCCGATTGGCTGGACGCGACGCTGCCGTCCTGCCCGGGCCTGCGCTATTGCCTCGATCCGGTGATCGGCGACACCCATACCGGCCCCTACGTCGAACCGGGGCTGGAAGCGATCTTCGCCGAGCGGCTGTTGCCGCATGCGTGGCTGGTGACGCCCAACGCCTTCGAGCTGGGCCGGCTCACCGGCATGCCGGCGCTGGAACAGGACGACGCCATCGCCGCTTCGCGCAGGCTGCTCGAACGCGGCCCGCAGTGGGTGATCGCGCATTCGGTGTCCGGCGATCCCGGCGAACTGGTGACGCTGGCGATTGGCCGCGATGAAGTCTGGCGCTGGACCTCGCCGCACCTGCCGGTGGACGTGGCCGGCACCGGCGACGTGCTGATGTCGCTGCTGGTCGCCTTCCTGCTCAAGGGCCATGCGTTCGCTGATGCCGTGGGCCGCGCCATCGCCGGCGTGCATGCCGCGCTGGAGGCGACGCTGGCGCAGGGCGTGGAGGAGTTCGACGTGCTGGCCGCGGCGCCGGCTGCGCTGGGCACGCCGCACCGGTTCCGTGCCGAGCGCTTGGCGTGAGCCTGCCCGCGACCACTTCGCCGGTCATCGGCATCGTCGGCAGCGGCGGCGCCTATGGCCGCTGGCTGCGCGGCTTCTTCCAGTCGCGCATGGCGCTGGAGGTGATTGGCCACGACCCGGTCGACAGCGACTCGCACACGCCCGAGCAGTTGCTGGAACAGGCTGACGTGCTGCTGTTTTCCGCGCCGATCCGGCATACGCCGGGGTTGATCCGCGACTACATACGCCAGTCCGGCGGCCGCGAACACGGGCGGCTGTGGCTGGACGTCACCTCGATCAAGGCCGCGCCGGTGGCGGCGATGCTGGAATCGCAGGCGGCGGTGGTGGGCCTGCACCCGATGACCGCGCCGCCCAAGGCGCCGACGCTGCGGGGGCGGGTGATGGTGGTCTGCGAAGCGCGGCCCGATGCGCGCTGGCAGCCGTGGCTGGCGCAGTTGTACGCCGCGCTGGAAGCCGATTGCGTGGCGGCCACGCCTGAGCACCACGACCGGGTGATGGCGCTGGTGCAGGCCATGGTGCACGCCACCCATCTGGCGCAGGCCGGCGTGCTGCGCGAGTACGCACCGCTGCTCGGCGAACTGCAGGCATTGATGCCCTACCGCTCGACCGCGTTCGAAATGGACGCGGCGGCGATCGCGCGCATCCTGTCGCTGAACCCGGCGATCTACGAGGACATCCAGTTCGGCAACCCGCATACGGTGGAGATGCTCGACCGGCTGCTGCGGCAGCTGCAGCAGCTGCGCACGCTGGTGGGCGCCGGCGACGATGCGTCGCGCGCCGCCTTCCGCCGGCAGTTCCTGACCGGCAACCGCGAGGCGATCGACGCGGCGACCCTGCAGGAAGGCAACTACAGCTTCGAGCGGCTCGGCTACCTGCTGGCCGACCTGAGCGAGCGTCGCGCGATCAGCGTGCACCTGCCGGAGGACCGCGCCGGCTCGTTGCGCGAACTGCTGCACGTGTTCGAGCGCCACGGCATCAGCCTGGCCTCGATCCACTCCTCGCGCACGCCGGCCGGCGAGGTGCATTTCCGCATCGGCTTCGACCACGAATATGCGGCGGAAATCGTCGAAGCGGCGGTGGCCGAGATCGACCGCAGCGGCATCGGCCGGGTGCTGGAACGCTGAGCGCGCGCATTCATCCACAGCCGGTGTGGATGAACTGCGCACAAACCTGTGGATGAATGCCGGCGGCCGTTGCGGCGCAAGGCTGTCAAGAGGGCTGGTGAATTATTCGCCAGCCACGATGCAGGAGCGCACTTTGGTGCGCGGGAGGCTTTCCCGGTAATGCCCGTTCGCGCACCAAGGTGCGCTCCTGCGCAGGTTCGTTCAGATCCGCAGCGTCAGCTCGCCGTCGGCGGTAGTGAATTCGCGGGCATTGCGCCGCAGGTGGCGGCCATCGTCCAGCTCGTAACGCGGGCCGCTGTCGGCGGCATTCTGCGTGTCGCCGGGCTCGGGCTTGAACTCGATGATGATGCGGCTTTCGCCATTGGTGTCGGTGGCGGGGAACTGGCGGAACGACATGACGAACCTCCTGCTTGGCATGCAACCCGGTGTGACGGGGCGAGCATGCGCCCGGCAGCGTTAGCCGCGCGTTATCAGTCGATGAACTGCAGCCGCGCCAGCTCCGCGTACAGGCCACCTTCGCGCAGCAGCTGCTCGTGCGTGCCCTGGGCGACGATGCGGCCGTGGTCCATCACCACGATGCGGTCGGCCTTGAGCACGGTGGCCAGGCGGTGCGCGATCACCAGCGTGGTGCGCCCGGCCATCAACCGCTCCAGTGCCTGCTGCACCGCGCGCTCGCTCTGCGCATCCAGTGCGCTGGTGGCTTCGTCCAGCAGCAGCACCGGCGCGTCCTTGAGCAACGCACGGGCGATGGCGATGCGCTGCTGCTGGCCGCCGGACAGGCGCGCGCCGCGTTCGCCCAGTTCGCTGGCATAGCCTTCGGGCAGGGTACGGATGAATTCGTCGGCCTCGGCGGCGCGGGCGGCGGCATGCAGTTGCTCGTCGCTGGCTTCGAGCCGGCCGTAGCGGATGTTGTCGGCGGCGCTGCTGGCGAACAGCGCCGGCTGCTGCGGCACCAGCGCCACCTGCTCGCGCAGCGCGGTGGGGTCGGCATCGCGCAGGTCGACGCCGTCGATGCTGATCGTGCCGCCGTCCGGGTCGTGGAAACGCAGCAGCAGCGACAGCACGGTGCTCTTGCCGGCGCCGGAGGGACCGACCAGCGCGACGGTTTCGCCCGGCCGCACGTGCAGGGTGAAGCCTTCCAGCGCGGCCTGGGTGGGGCGCTGCGGATAGTGGAACACCACGTCGTCGAAGCGGATGTCGCCGCGCAGCGGTACGGGCAACATCTGTGGCGATGCTGGGGCACGCACGCCGGCCGATTCCTGCAGCAGCTCGGCGATGCGGCCCATGCCGCCGGCCGCGCGCTGCAGTTCGTTCCAGACTTCGGCCAATGCGCCGACCGAGCCGCCGCCGATCAGCGCATAGAACACGAACTGGCCGAGCTCGCCCTTGCTGATGCGCCCGCCGATCACGTCGTGCGCGCCGGACCACAGCACCAGCACCACCGCGCCGAACACCAGGGTGATGACGATGGCGGTGACCAGCGACTGGGTGCGGATGCGGCGCCGCGCGGTATCCACCGCCACGCGCACGGCGGCGGCGAAGCGGCCGGTCTCGTAGCCTTCGCGCGCATGCGCCTGCACGGTGCGGATGGCGCCGAGGGTTTCGCTGGCGAGGTTGTTGGCGTCGGCGACGCGGTCCTGGGTGGCGCGCGAGGCCTTTTCCAGCCGGCGCGCGCCGAGCACGATCGGCAACACCGCCAGCGGGATGCCGACCAGGGTGAAGGCGGCCAGCCGCGGGCTGGTGACGAACAGCATCGCCAGGCTGCCGACCACGGTGACGGTGCTGCGCAGCGCCACCGACATGCTGCTGCCGACCACGCTGCGCAGCAGCTCGCTGTCGGCCGACAGCCGCGACACCAGCTCGCCGCTGCGGTTGCGGTCGTGGAACTGCGCGTCCAGCGCCACCAGGTGCGCATACAGCTGCCGGCGCAGGTCGGCCACCACCTTTTCGCCCAGCAGCGAGACGAAGAAGAAGCGCGCCGCGCTGGCCAGCGCCAGCACCACCACCACCGCGAACACCAGCAGGAATACCTGGTCGATGTTGCCGCCGCTGTTGAAGCCGTCGTCGATCATGCGCCGGAACGCGACCGGGAAGCTCAGCGTTGCCGCCGAGGCCACCGCCAGCGCTGCCAGCCAGGCCACGAACAGGCCCATGTGCCGGCGCACGAACGGCCACAGCGCGCGCAACGTGCCGAGCTTGGCCTTGTTGCGGCCGGTGGTGGGTTCGGTGGCGGACGTGTCGGTCATCGGGGGAGTGGCTGCGTGGGAAAAGGGGGAAGTGCAGGCCGGCAATGGCCGGGAGGACGGTGGAGGGGAAAATCGACAGCCCCCTCCCGGGCGTTCACTCGTCGCTCCACCGCACCCTGTCACGGGTGGCGTCGCGCAGCCGGGTTTTCAAGTCATCGACGCGTTCGGCCGGCAGTTCGACGTGCAAGCGTGCGCCATGTTCGTCGAAGCTTTCGCCGAGCTTGTCCACCGCATGCGCGGCCAGCAGCGTGTGCACGCTGCCGAGCGCATCGAACGGGCAGGCCAGGTGCAGCCGCTTCATCGCGATCAGCGGCAGCCGTGGCGCCAGCCGCAGGCATTCGGCCGCGGCGCCGCCATAGGCGCGTACCAGCCCGCCGGCGCCGAGCTTGATGCCGCCGAACCAGCGGGTGACGACCACGACGATGCGGTCGTAGCCCTGGCCGTCGATGGCGGCAAGGATCGGCCGTCCTGCGGTACCTGCGGGTTCACCGTCGTCGCTGGAACGATATTCGCCGCCATGGCGGTAGGCCCAGCAGTTGTGGGTGGCGTCGGCGACCGATACCGACGCGACGAAGGCCAGCGCATCGGCGGCGTTGCCGATGGGGGCGGCGTGGGCGAGGAAGCGGCTGTGCTTGACTTCCAGCAGGTGGCTGGCGGGCGTGGCGAGGGTATCGGGCATCCCGGCCATTCTAGGCGAGAGCCCAGCGGCGGATTGGATGCCTTGCCATGTCCGGTCGGGAGAATGGGGCTTGCCGTGGATTCGGGGCTTGTCCTACATGGAGCATTCCCGATAAAGCCCCGTGCCGGGCAAGCCCGGCACCTACGCGGTAGCGCCCGACCGTTGGTCGTGGCGGCGGCGCTGTGCAGACAGTGCCGACCAACGGTCGGCACCCACCGGGTTCAGTGCGGAAACCCGCAGCCGTGGATGCGGGGCTTGCCCCGCATGGAGCATTACCGTGGAAGGCTCCGTACCGGGCAAGCCCGGTACCTACGAATCTTCCAGCAACGGGCGCAGGTCGCGCGGGATGCGGGCCTTCGGATGAACCTCGACGAAGCGACGCAGGCTGGCGCGCGCGCCCTCGTCGTCGCCGTCCTCGTGCCGCTGCCGGATGCGTTGCAACCATCGCCGCGGGGGCAGGGCGGCATCGGCGTCCAGGTCAGGGGATGCCGCCGTGGCGGCGGGTGCATCCAGTTTTGCCGGCGCCGGTGTTGCAGCCAGCCGTGCCGGTGCGGCACCGGCAGGGGCGGGCAGGACGATATCGGCCTGTGCTGGGCTGGCCGGCAATGGCGCGGGAGGAGCCGGCGGCGAGGGTGGCACGATTCTCGCGGAAGCCGCTTCCACCGCCCGCGACGATTCCTTGCGTGCGCGCTCGGTACGGGTCGCGGCATCGGACGCCGCGCTTGCGCGAGGAGGTGGCGCCTCTGCCGGGGCAGCCATGCGGACGGCGGGTGCCACGGGTTCGATGGCCGCTTCCGGCATCGGCACGTCGGCGGCCGGGAGCGGTGCGGCTGCCGGCGGCGGAAGCGCCTCGGCGAGCACGGGCAAGTCCAGCGGCGGCGGAGTGGGCCGCAGTTGCCATGCCAGACCCACCACCAGCACCAGCGACGCGGCCACGGCCAATGCCGGCACCACGGCGCGGCGGCGCCGATGCCGCGCATGCGGCGTGACGGAGGGCGCCGGCGCCGTGGGTCGCGTCGGCGCCGGTGCGGCCGGTTGCCGCGCCAGCTCGGCAATCGCGGCGTCGACGCGCGGATCGGGCGCCGCGGCCGCGGGGCGACCCAGCAGTCGCGCCAGCGCGCGTTCTTCGGGGCTCAGCCGATCGGGGGTGTTCATTCGTTCAACCTCGCGCGCAGCTTGTCCATCGCATAGCGCAGCCGCGACTTGACGGTTTCCCGGCCGACGCCGGTGATCTGCCCGATCTCCTCCAGGCTCAGTTCCTGCTCCAGGCGCAGGATCACCACCTCCTGTTGCTCCGGCGGCAGCTCGGCCAGCGCGCGGTGCAGCTGCAGCCGTTGCGCCTGTTCGTCGGCCAGCAGCTCCGGGGTGCGGGTATCGGCCAGCCGCGCGGTGCGCGCGTCGGCATCGTCCGGGGCGGCCGGGCGATGGCGGGCGGCGCGCCAGTGGTCGTTGAGGCGGTTGTGGGCGATGCGGAACAACCAGGTGGCGAACGCCGCCTCCGGCTTCCAGCCCGCACGGGCATGGACCAGGCGTTGCCACACGTCCTGGAACAGCTCCTCGGCCAGCGCGCGGTCGCGCAACTGCCCGAGCAGGTAGTGGAACAGCCGGGCGCGGTGGCGCGCGTACAGCTCGGCGAACGCCTCGCCGTCGCCGGCGGCATAGGCCAGCATCAGCGTTTCGTCGGTCGGTGTCTGCACGGCGGTATCCACGCGCCGCAGCCTAAGCATTCGCCGCGCCCGTGCCTAGCCGGGCATCGCCGGCGCCGGAGTACGGGTTCAGGAAATGTCGACCCGGACACCTTGGCCACGCCGCGGGGCGTTATGCTGCGGGCGGGGGGAGTTCCGGGTACCGGAACCGGATAGAGACGGAAGGCATGGCAGACGAACCGCGCCAAAGCAGTGCCGAAAACATGCCCGCACAGGCCAATGCGTCGGTCAACGACGTGGTGACGCCGCTGCATGGCCTGTTGCCTGCCGGCAGCACGGTGGCCCTTGCCTGGGATGATGCCGTGCTGGGGACCGGCTGCCGTACCAGCCCGGCCGAGGACACGCGGTTGCGCGAGGCCGCCGGCGTGCTGCTTGGCGGCGGCAAGCTGCCGGCCGGCCTGCACCAGCCGCTGTGGGAGTGCTGGACCCACGCCGAGAGCGGCGCCCGCATCGTGGTGCTGGCCGAGGTGTCGGCCACGTTCTCGGAAACGCAGCGCCGGGCATGGCTGAGCACCGCACGGGCGCTGGTCGCCGCGGTGCTGGTATCGATGCGGCAGGGACGGCAGATCGAGCAGCTGGAGCGTTCCAAGCGCCTGCAGCAGGCCCTGTTCGAGATCGCCGACCTGGCCGGCAGTGACCTTGAAATGTCGGAAATGCTCGGCAATTTCCATCGCATCCTGTCCACGTTGATGTACGCGGAAAACTGCTACATCGTCGAATGCGACGAAACCCAGAGCAGCCTGCGCTTCCTGTACTTCTTCGATACCCAGGACAGCTTCGCGCCGGACCCGGAGCAACGCATCCACTACGAGGACATGCAGGACAGCCTGACCTTCGCGGTGATGCGCAGCGGCCGGGTGATGCATGGCCCGTCGCGGGTCCTGCTCCGCGAACTGGACCCGCGGCACTCGGTGCCCAGCGGCCCGGACAGCGCCGACTGGCTGGGCGTGCCGATGTGGCGCGACAACGTCGTGTGCGGCGCCATCGTGGTGCAGAGCTACGAGCCCGGCGTGCAGTACGACGACGAGGACCGCGCGGTCCTCAACTTCGTCACCACCCACATCCTGACCGCGATGGACCGGCGCCAGGCGCACGTGCAGCTGGAACAGCACGTGCAGCGGCGCACGCTGGAGCTGGAGCACGCCAACGCCAGCCTGCGCGGCGAAATCGTCGAGCGGCAGCGCGCCGAGGCATTGCAGGCGGCGCTGTTCAACATCTCCGAACTGGCCATGAGCTGCGGCAGCCAGGCCGAGTTCCATGCCGAGCTGCACCGGGTGATCGGCGGCCTGCTCGATGCCGGCAATTTCTACATCGCATTGATCAACGAGGCCGGCGACGGGCTGGAGTTCGTCTATTCGGTGGACGAATTCAACCGCGAGCGCCCCCCGCGCAAGTTCGGCGGCGGCCTGACCGAATACACCATCCGCACCGGTCAGCCGCTATTGGCCACGCGCAGGCAGATCGACCAGTTGCTCGCCCGCGGCGAACTGCACGAGTTCGGCGCCAAGTCGCAGTCCTGGCTCGGCGTGCCGCTGTTCAGCGATGGCGAGGTGGTGGGCGTGATCGCGGTGCAGAGCTACAACCCGCAGGTCGTGTACACCCCGGACGACCAGCGCCTGCTGGCCTTCGTCGCGCACAACATCGGCAACAGCCTGGCGCGGCAGCGCGACCAGAACCGGTTGCTGCAGGCGCATGCCGAGCTGGAGCGGCGCGTGGCCGAGCGCACGCACGAGCTGGGCGAGGTCAACCAGAAGCTGCTGGCGCAGATCGGCGAGCGCATGCGCATCGAGCAGCGCCTGAGCCACCAGGCCATGCACGATTCGCTGACCGGGCTGCCCAACCGCCTGCACCTGCTGGAGCGGCTGGAGGAGGCCATCGAGCACGCGCGGCTGGGCATCGGCCCGGTATTCGCGTTGCTGTTCCTCGACCTGGACCGCTTCAAGTGGGTCAACGACAGCATCGGCCACGCCGCCGGCGACCGGATGCTGGTGGAAGTGGCGCGGCGGCTGGTCGGCCTGCTGCGTGGCAACGACGTGGTGGCGCGGCTGGGCGGCGACGAGTTCGCCATGCTGGTGCGCTGCGAGGGCGGCGCGGACGAGGCGATGGACGTGGGGCGGCGCCTGCTGCATGCGCTGGAATGCTCGATGTGGGTGGAAGGGCGCGAGTTGTTCCCGTCCGGCAGCATCGGCATTTCGCTGTGGAACCCGCATTACGAATCCGGCGCCGAGCTGCTGCGCGACGCCGACGCGGCGATGTACCGCGCCAAGGGCATGGGCCAGGACCGCTGCGTGGTGTTCGACGAGGTGATGCGCGAGCAGTCGCTGCAGAGCCTGGAGCTGGAAGCGGACCTGCGCCGCGCCATCGGCAACCGCGATTTCCTGCCGTTCTACCAACCCATCGTCTCGCTGCGGGACGGCAAGGTGGTCGGGCACGAGGCGCTGCTGCGCTGGCAGCACGAAGGACGCGGGCTGCTGCTGCCGGGCGACTTCATGCAGCTGGGCGAGGAGAGCGGCCTGATCGAGCAGGTGGACTGGCTGATCTACGAGCAGGTGGCGCACGATCTTGCGGCGACCACGTCGGGCTACATCTCGGTCAATGTCTCGCCGCGCCACTTCCACGTGCCGAAGTTCGCCAGGCGCCTTTTCGGGCTGCTGGACGCGGCCGGCGCGGATCCGTCGCGGTTGCGGGTGGAGCTGACCGAAACGGCGCTGCTGGAGGATGCGCCGCGCACGCTGCGCATCCTGCGCCAGCTGCGCGAGCGCGGCATGGTGGTGCAGCTGGACGACTTCGGCACCGGCTATTCGGCGCTGTCCTACCTGCACCGGTTCCCGATCAGCACGCTGAAGATCGACCGCAGCTTCATCTCCGGCCTGCACACCGAGGGCGGCAAGAACACGCAGGCGCTGGTGGAAGGCGTGGTGTCGCTGGCGCGCACGCTGGGCATCGAGACCATCGGCGAAGGCATCGAGAACGAGCGCCAGCGGCAGGTGCTGCTGGAAATGGGCTGCAACTTCGGCCAGGGCTACCTGCTGGGCTACCCGATGCCGCGCGAAGCGACGTTGCACAAGATGGTGTAGTGCCGGCCGCTGGCCGGCAACCGCGCATGACCTGGTTTCCTGGCGGATGCCGGCCGGCGGCCGGCACTACCGTGCCCCCGTCGGGTGGTGCCCGACCGTTGGTCGGGCATGGGCGCGCAGCGCTGGGGGCATTGCAGGCTGGCTGCCAGTGCCGACCAACGGTCGGCACCCACTGGGATAGGGGGTCAGCGCAACGCACTGCGCATTTTCTCGTCGAACCGCGCCGCGCCGCGCTATGCAAGCAACAAGGCGCCGGCCATGTTCGCCGCGTCGCCACGCGCCGGTGATTTATCGCAATGCGTTGCGCTTTTTCTCGTCGAACCACTTGTCCGCCTGCGCCGGCGAATACGCCCGCATCCACTCCAGCATCCGCGTGGGGTCTTCGCCGTGCCACAGGTCGTCGCGCTGCTCCGGGTGCAGGAAGCGCTCGGCCACCATGTGGTCGATCATGCCGATCAGCTGCGTGTAGAAGCCATCGATGTCGAGGAAGGCGCAGGGTTTCTTGCCGATGCCGAGCTGGCGCCAGGTCAGCATCTCGAAGATTTCCTCGGCGGTGCCGAAGCCGCCGGGCAGGGCGACGAAGGCGTCGGACAGGTCGAACATGCGCGACTTGCGCTCGTGCATCGAGCCGACGATCTCCAGCGTGGTCACGCCCTTGTGCGCCACCTCCAGGTCCACCAGGTGCTGCGGGATCACGCCGGTGACCTCGCCGCCGGCGGCGAGCACGCCATCGGCCACCGCGCCCATCAGGCCGGTGCGGCCGCCGCCATAGACCAGCCGCAGGCCTTCGGCGGCGATGCGCCTGCCCAGTTCGGTGGCGCGTTCGACGTAGACGGGCTTGGCGCCGGGATTGGAGCCGCAATAGACGCAGATGGATTTCATGGAGGCGGGGAACAGGGAAGGGGAAAGGGGGAATGAAAGGAACGGAGGAAGCAAAACGCCGGCATCGCTGCCGGCGTTCGTGGAGGGCAGGGCGCGGGATGTTTCATTCCCCGTGCCCTGTTCCCGCATTCCCCGCTCAGTTCGCCTTGTGGATGGCGCGCTTGCTCACCGCCATCGCCGCATCATGCACGGCTTCGGACAGGCTGGGGTGGGCGTGGCAGATGCGGGCCAGGTCGTCGGCGCTGCCGCTGAACTCCATCGTCAGCACGCCTTCGTGCACCAGCTCGCTGACGTTCGGGCCGATCAGGTGCAGGCCGAGCACGCGGTCGGTTTCGGCATCAGCGATCACCTTGACGAAGCCGGTCGGCTCGGCCATCGCCACCGCGCGGCCCACGGCGGCGAACGGGAAGCTGCCGGCCTTGTAGGCCACGCCATCGGCCTTGAGCTGCTGTTCGGTCTTGCCGACCCAGGCGATTTCCGGGCTGGTGTAGATGACGTAGGGAATGGTGTCGAAATTGACGTGGCCGGGCAGGCCTGCGATCAGTTCGGCCACCGCGATGCCTTCCTCGAAGCCCTTGTGCGCCAGCATTGGGCCGCGCACGCAGTCGCCCACCGCCCACACGCCGTCGACGCCGGTGTGGCAATGGTCATCGACCACGATCTGGCCGCGCTCGTTGACCTGCACGCCGGTGCCGTCGGCCAGCAGGCCACGGGTGGCGGCGCGGCGGCCCACGGCCACCAGCAGCTTGTCCACGGTCAGGGTCTTTTCGCCTTCACCGTCGGTGTAGGTGATGACTACTTCCTTCTTCTTGCCCTTGCCGGTGACCTCGGTCTTGCCGACCTTGGCGCCGAGCTTGATGTCCAGGCCCTGCTTCTTGAATTCGCGCGCGGCGAGCTTGGACACCTCGGCGTCGGCGGCGGCGAGGAAGTCCGGCAGCGCTTCGAGGATGGTGACCTCGGCGCCGAGGCGCTTCCACACGCTGCCCAGCTCCAGGCCGATCACGCCGGCGCCGATCACCGCCAGGCGCTTGGGTACTTCGGTGAAGTCCAGTGCGCCGACGTTGTCGACGATGGTGTCGCCGTCGAACTTGGCGAACGGCAGTTCGATCGAGTCCGAACCAGCGGCGATGATGACGTTGGTGCCCTTCAGCTCGACCTCGCTGTCGTCATGCTGCTTGACCTTGACCACGTTGCCCGGCTGCAACTGGGCGAAGCCGTAGTAGGCGGTGACCTTGTTGGCCTTGAACAGCTGCGCGATGCCGCCGGTGAACTGCTTCACGATGGCATCCTTGCGGCCGACCATCTTGCCCACGTCGATGCCGGCGTCCTTGAAGCTGATGCCGTGCTGCGCGAACTGGTGCTGCATGTTGTGGTACTGGTGCGAGGAATCCAGCAGCGCCTTGGACGGGATGCAGCCCACGCGCAGGCAGGTGCCGCCGAGGGCCGGCTTGCCGTCCTTGCCCAGCGCCGCGTCGATGCAGGCGGTCTTCAGGCCCAACTGGGCGGCGCGGATGGCAGCGTGGTAGCCGGCCGGGCCGGCACCGATGACGACGACGTCGAATTGTTCAGCCATTTGAGGTTCCTTGGTACCAAGCCCTTCTCCCTGCGGGAGAAGGTGGCGCGAAGCGCCGGATGAGGGTGTGCCGCAGTCGCAAACCGTCGCGAGTGAAGCAGGTGAACAGCCGATGGTTTGCCAGCGCGGCTCGCGGCGGCTCGTTCATCATGGTGGCGCCTGATGTGGCAGCTTGGCGCCCCCAACCCCTCCCCCGATGGGAGAGGGGCTTCGAGCTTTACAGGCCGAACAGCATGCGGCTCGGGTTTTCCAGCTGGTTCTTGATGTCCACCAGGAACTGCACCGCGTCCTTGCCGTCGATGATGCGGTGGTCATAGGACAGCGCCAGGTACATCATCGGCGCGATCACGACCTGGCCGTTCTCGGCGATCGGGCGCTCCTTGATGGTATGCATGCCGAGGATGGCGCTCTGCGGCGGGTTGACGATCGGCGTGGACAGCAGCGAGCCGAAGGTGCCGCCGTTGGTCACGGTGAAGGTGCCGCCTTGCAGGTCATCGAGGCCGAGCTTGCCGTCGCGCGCCTTCTTGGCGTACTCGGCGATGCCCTTCTCGATGTCGGCAAACGACATGCGCTCGACGTTGCGCAGCACCGGCGTCACCAGTCCCTTCTCGGTGGACACGGCGATGGAGATGTCCGAATAGCCGTGGTAGATGATGTCGTCGCCGTCGACCGAGGCGTTGACCACCGGGAAGCGCTGCAGCGCGTTGGCGGCGGCCTTCACGAAGAAGCTCATGAAGCCCAGCTTGATGCCGTGGGTCTTCAGGAAGTCCTCGCCCAGTTGCTTGCGCGCGGCGGAAACCTTGGCCAGGTTGACCTCGTTGAACGAGGTGAGCATGGCGATGGAATCCTTGGACTGCATCAGGCGCTCGGCGATGCGCTTGCGGATGCGGGTCATCGGCACGCGCTCTTCCGGACGCGCGCCGCCGGCCTTGCCGGCGCCGCCGTTGCGGGCGAAGTTGACGATGTCTTCCTTGGTCACCGCACCGCGGCGGCCGGTGCCTTCGACGTCGGCCGGGTTCACGCCTTCGGTGATGGCGCTGAAGCGGGCGCCCGGCGGCAGCGCGTCGGCCGGCGATTTGGCGGCGGCCGGTGCCGGGGCGGCTGCGGCCGCCGGAGCCGCGGGGGCGGCGGCCTTCGGCGCTTCGGCGGCAGCCGGGGCCGGCGCGGCGGCGACGGCGCCTTCCTCGATGATCGCCACGACCTGGCTGCTGGTGACGGTGTCGCCTTCCTTGAACTTGATTTCCTTCAGCACGCCGTCGACCGGGGAAGGCACTTCCAGCACGACCTTGTCGGTTTCCAGATCGAGCAGGTTCTCGTCGCGCTTGACGGCTTCACCCACCTTCTTGTGCCAGGTGGCGATGGTGCCGTCGGCGACGGATTCGGGCAGTACCGGGGCTTTGACTTCGGTGGCCATGCGTGGGCTTCCTGGTTCGTATCTATTCGTGAAAGGGGGAGGTTATTCAGCGACCTGGTCGTTGAACGGGTTGACCAATGCGTCGGCGACCAGTTGCTGCTGCTCGCGGACGTGGTCGGCCATGTGGCCGACGGCGGGCGAGGGCGAGCGCGAACGGCCGGCGTAGTGCAGGGCCTGGCCATCGGCCAGGCAGGCCTGCAGGTGGTGGCGGATCTGGTACCACGCACCCTGGTTCATCGGCTCTTCCTGGCACCACACCACGTCGGTGGCCTTGCCGTACTTCTTCAGCTCGGCGGCCAGCTGCGGGCGCGGGAACGGGTACAGCTGCTCCACGCGCAGGATGGCGACGTCGTCCTGGCCGCGCTTGGTCTGGTCTTCCAGCAGGTCGTAGTAGACCTTGCCCGAGCACAGCACCACGCGCCTGGTCTTCTTGACCTCGGCCGAGGCGTCGCCGATCAGGTGCTGGAACTCGCCGTTGGCCATCTCGTCCAGCGACGACACCGCCAGCTTGTGGCGCAGCAGCGACTTGGGCGACATCACCACCAGCGGCTTGCGGGTGGTCATGCACAGCTGGCGGCGCAGCATGTGGAAGGCCTGCGCCGGGGTGGACGGCACGCAGACCAGCATGTTCTCCAGCGCGCACAGCTGCAGGAAGCGTTCCAGGCGCGCCGAGCTGTGCTCCGGGCCCTGGCCTTCGTAGCCGTGCGGCAGCAGCAGGGTCAGGCCGGAGATGCGGCCCCACTTGGCCTCGCCGGAGGCGATGAACTGGTCGATCACCACCTGTGCGCCATTGGCGAAGTCGCCGAACTGGCCTTCCCAGATGCACAGGGTGTTGGGGTCGGTGGTGGAGAAGCCGTACTCGTAGGCCATCACCGCTTCCTCGCTGAGCAGCGAGTCGATGATGGTGGCCTGCTCCGGCGATTCCACCAGCTGCCGCAGCGGCAGGTAGTAGTTGTCGGTCTTCTGGTCGTGCAGGATCGCGTGGCGGTGGGTGAAGGTGCCGCGGCCAACGTCCTGGCCGACCAGGCGCAGGTTGTGGCCCTGGTCGAGCACGGTGGCGTAGGCCAGGTTCTCGGCGAAGCCCCAGTCGCCCGGGATCTCGCCGGCGGCCATCTTGCGGCGGTCGTCGTAGACCTTGGCCACGCGCGAGTGCAGCTCGACGCCCTCGGGGATGGTGTTGATCATCATGGCCAGCTGCTTGAGCTTGCCCATTTCGACGCGGGTATCGACCGGATCGGACAGCTTGCCTTCCAGCAGCTTCGGCCAGTCCACGTACAGCCTGCTGGTCGGGGGGGTCTTCTCGACCTTGGCCAGCTCGGTGGTGACCTCGCCCGAATCGAGCTTGTCGCGGTAGGCATCGACCAGCGCGCGGCCGCCGTCGGCCGGGATCACGCCCTCGGCCTCGAGCTTGGCCGCGTACAGCTCGCGGGTGGTCTTGTGCTTGCGGATCACCTGGTACATCAGCGGCTGGGTGATCGCCGGCTCGTCGGCTTCGTTGTGGCCCCAGCGGCGATAGCAGACCAGGTCGATGACGACGTCCTTGTGGAACTGCTGGCGGAAGTCGTAGGCCAGCCTGGCGGCGAACACCACCGCTTCCGGGTCGTCGCCGTTCACGTGCAGCACCGGTGCGCCGACCATCTTGGCCAGGTCGGTGCAGTACAGGGTGGAGCGCGAGTCGTCGCGGTTGGAGGTGGTGAAGCCCACCTGGTTGTTGATGACGATGTGCACGGTGCCGCCGACGGCGAAGCCGCGTGCCTGCGACATCTGGAACAGTTCCATCACCACGCCCTGGCCGGCGAACGCGGCGTCGCCGTGGATCAGGATCGGCATCACCTGCTTCCGCGCGGTGTCGCCGCGGCGTTCCTGGCGCGAACGCACGGAACCAGCGACCACCGGGTCGACGATCTCCAGGTGCGAGGGGTTGAACGCCAGCGCCAGGTGCACCGGGCCGCCGTTGGTGGCGACGTCGGCGGAGAAGCCCATGTGGTACTTCACGTCGCCGGCCACGGCGCGGTCGTCGTGCTCGAAGCGGCCTTCGAATTCGTCGAACAGCTTGCGCGGGCTCTTGCCCAGGGTGTTGACCAGCACGTTCAGGCGGCCGCGGTGGGCCATGCCGATCACCACGTCCTTGACGCCGTCGGCGCCGGCGCCGCGGATCACGGTGTCCATCATCGGGATCAGCGAATCGCCGCCTTCCAGCGAGAAGCGCTTCTGGCCGACGTACTTGGTGTGCAGGTAGCGCTCCAGCCCTTCGGCGGCGGTCAGGCGCTCCAGCGTGCGGCGCTTGGTGTCGGCGTCGAGGTTGTAGTTGCCGCCGGCGTTCTCGAGCCGCTGGTACAGCCACTGGCGCTGGCCAACTTCGGCGATGTACATGAACTCGGCGCCGATCGAGCCGGTATAGGTGGCCTTCAGGCGCGCCAGCAGGTCGCGCAGCTTCATCCGCGGCTGGCCGCCGACGCCGCCGGTGCTGAACTCGTCGTTGAGGTCGGCATCGGACAGGTGGTGGAACGGCAGGCTCAGGTCGGGCGGGTTGACCGGCGGGGTCAGGCCCAGCGGGTCGAGCTGGGCGCCGAGGTGGCCGCGCGAGCGGTAGGCGGTGATCAGGCGGCCGACGTTGCGTTCGCGTTCATCGCCACCGCCAACGGCGGCAGCGCCGGAAACCGCGTTCCGGGCGGCCTCGGCGATGTGGGCGATGACGGCCGAATGCGGGACATCCCCGGCCTCGCGGCCCTTGAAGCCGTCGAACCAGGTCTTCCACCTGGGGTCCACGCTGTCCGGGGAAACGAGGTACTGCTCGTACAGATCCTCGATATAGGCGGCGTTGCCGCCGGCGAGTTGCGATGACTGCGCAAACTGCTTCAGGAGATTGTCCACGATGGGGAGTCGGATTCGCTTGATTATTGCTCAGGGAACCGGCGGTACCTTGCGGGGCGGGTGCCGCACGGGCGTGATGAATCCGCCGAATTATACGCTCGCGTGGACAGGAAGGGGCAGTGACGCCTGTCCACTGTCTTAATGCTCGGCCACCGCATGTCCTGCCGGAATGACGCTCAGATGCCGAGCGCGCGCAGGCCCGGACAGTCGTGCGCACGCTCCCACATGCGCTGGAACCGTGTTTCGTGCGCGAGTGCCCGGGCCGGTGAGTCCAGCGACAGCTCGCCGTCGGGGCGTTCGCCCATTGGACGAAAGTAGCAGTCGCCGGTGTCGTTGAGGATGGCCGCCGAGGTCGCTGCGGCATCGGCCGGGTCGGCCGGCCCGCGCAGCACGAACACGCTGGGCAGGCGCTGCATCAGCGCCAGCAGCGCGGCCGGCAAGGCCTGCAGGTCGCCGTCGTGCAGCAATACCAGGGCCTGCTTGTCGTGGCGGGCGCTGGCGAAGCGGCGCAGGGCCTGCAGTACCGGCGGCTGGCCGAGCAGGGGGGCATCGCCGCCACGGCAATGCAGCAGCAGCCGGCGCCGTGCGCGGTGGGCCACGGCGGTGGCCGCGGCCGTGCCCTGGGCCGGGTCCTGCACGTGCATGGGGCCGTCCAGCCGCCGGCGCATGGTCTGGTGGACGATGCCGGCCTCCTCGAATTCCGTGCCTTCGGGCAGGAAGCCGTTGCGGACGTAGAAATTGCGGGCGCCGAGCTGGGCATGCAGCGACACCTCGTCCCAGCCGCGGCGGCCGGCTTCGGCGACCAGTGCCTGCAGCAGGGCGGCGCCGACGTCGCGGTTGCGCCAGCCGGCGGCCACCGCCATGCGGCCGATGCGCCGCTGCGGCGTCAACCGGCCGGTACCGACGACCTGGCCGGCCGCGTCCAGGGCGATGACGTGGTGGCTGAGCGGGTCGAGTTCGTCGGTTTCCAGCTCCATCGGGACCCGCTGCTCGTCGACGAACACGGCCCGGCGCAACGCGTGCAGCTGTTCGTGCCGGCACGCGTAGTCGGCAGCCTCGATGCGGATGGCGGCGGGGGCGTCCATCGCGACGGCTTACGCGCGGTCGTCCCCGTCGTCGCAGATCACCACGACCTCGACGCCTTCCTCGCTGACCTGCACGGTGTCGATGGCGGCGCTGGCCGGTTCGCCTGCGCCGGCCTCGGTGTATTCGATGACCTCGATTTCGAATTCCGGGGCGTCGGCATCCTCGTCGAACGCTTCCTCCATGACGTCCAGCGCATCCTGCTCGGCCAGCATCGCCGCCAGCGTTTCGGCATCCAGCAACTGGTAGTGGCCGCCGGCCAGCAGTTCCAGCACAGCGGCGCGGCCCTTGGCCGAGAGCCTGGCGAAGGCGGTGTCATCGAGTCGTTCGGCGGCGGCCAGCGTCTGCGCGTCCTTGACCGGCAGCGCGAAGTTGCGGCCGGAGCAATACAGCGATGCGCCACGGCTGGCGCGGCGCCAGGCCAGCCGCGCCCACGGGTGGCGTTCGAGCAGGCCGCCTTCGGCCAGCACGGTTTCCACTTCTTCCGGCGCGGGAGGCGCCTGCGAGGGCAGGATGTCGCCGGCGGCGCGGTAGGTGGTGATGAAGCGGCCGAACCAGTCGCCGAGGCGGTCCGGGTCGTTCATGCGCAGGGCATTGAGCGCGGCGACCACACGCGCCATTGCCGCCGCGTCTATCTCGTTGGGGTCGGCCGGCAGCTTCAGGTCCGGGTCCTGGTAGCGGATCGCCTCGTCGGCGTCGGCCACCAGGTCGTCCAGCCAGTCGCTGATCAGCTCGGCCGAGGACGGTGCGCGCATGCCGAAGGAGAAGGTCAGGCACGGGTCCACCGCGATGCCGTCGTGCGGCACGTTTGGCGGCAGGTACAGCATGTCGCCCGGCTCCAGCACCCAGTCGTGGGTGGGCTTGAAGCTCTTGAGCAGCTTCAGCTCCACGTCGTCGCGGAAGCCCAGCGGCGGGCGCTTGCCCTTGGTGGATTCGCTGGCGTCGATCTTCCAGTGGCGCCGGCCATGGGCCTGCAGCAGGAACACGTCGTACTGGTCCACGTGCGCGCCGACGCCGCCGCCGGTGGCGGCGAAGCTGATCATCACGTCGTCCATGCGCCAGCGCGGCAGGAAGCCGAAGTGGTCCACCAGCGCGCGCACGTCGGCATCCCACTTGTCCACGTCCTGCACCAGCAGGGTCCAGTCGTGGTCGGGCATGCCGGGGAAGTCTTCCTCGTTGAACGGGCCGGTGCGCAGCGTCCACGCGTCGGTCGCCGGGTCATGGCTGACGATGCGCGCCAGCGCGCCTTCCTCGCAGGCCAGCCCGGCGAGGTCTTCGGGCTGCACCGGGGTCTGGAAACCGGCGAAGGCGCCGCGGATCAGCAGCGGGCGCTTCTGCCAATAGTCGCGCAGGAAGCGCTCGGCGGGCATGCCCAGCATCAGGCCGGGGCGGGCCTGGACTTCGATGGGGAAGGTTTTTGGCTTGGCGGTGGCCATGGGGAAATCCTTGGATTGCGGGGTAGGAGCGCACCTTGGTGCGCGATGGGGCTTTGCCGGGAAAGCCAAGTCGCGCACCAAGGTGCGCTCCTACGGGAAAGTTCAGATGGCCTTGGCCAGTTCGGCGGCCAAACCGGTATAGCTGCCCGGCGTCATCGCCAGCAGGCGCTGCCTGGCGTCTTCCGGCAGTTCCAGCGATTCGATGAAGGCACGCATCGACCTGGCGGTGATGCCCTGGCCGCGGGTCAGCGCCTTGAGCTGCTCGTAGGGGTTGGGCAGGCCGTGGCGGCGCATCACCGTCTGCACCGCTTCGGCCAGCACTTCCCACGCCGCGTCGAGGTCGGCGTCCAGCCGCTGCGGGTTCACCTCCAGCTTGCCCAGGCCCTTGGCCAGCGAGTCCAGCGCCACCTGGGTGTGGCCGAAGGAGGTGCCGAGCGCGCGCAGCACGGTGGAGTCGGTCAGGTCGCGCTGCCAGCGGCTGATCGGCAGCTTGGCGCTGAAGTGCTCGAACAGGGCGTTGGCGATGCCGAAGTTGCCCTCGGCGTTCTCGAAGTCGATCGGGTTGACCTTGTGCGGCATGGTCGAGGAGCCGACTTCGCCTTCCTTGAGCCTCTGCTTGAAGTAGCCCAGCGAGACATAGCCCCAGATGTCGCGGGCCAGGTCGATCAGGATGGTGTTGGCGCGGCGGGTGGCGTCGCCGATCTCGGCGACGTTGTCGTGCGGCTCGATCTGGGTGGTGTAGGGGTTGAACACCAGCCCCAGCGATTCGACGAACTTCCGTGCGAAGACCGGCCAGTCCACGTCGGGGTAGGACACGACGTGGGCGTTGTAGTTGCCGACGGCGCCATTGATCTTGCCGGTCAGCTCGACCGCGGCGATCTGCCGGACCTGCCGTTCCAGGCGGGCGACGACGTTGGCGATTTCCTTGCCCAGGGTGGTCGGCGAGGCGGTCTGGCCGTGGGTGCGCGAGAGCATCGGCTGCGTCGCCTGCTCGTGCGCCAGCTTGCGCAGCGTGGCGGCGATGCCTGCGTAGGCCGGCAGCAGCACCTTTTCGCGCGCTTCGGCCAGCATCAGGCCATAGGACAGGTTGTTGATGTCCTCGCTGGTGCAGGCGAAATGCACGAACTCCAGCGCCGGGGCCAGTTCGGTGTCGTCGCGCAGGCGTTCCTTGATGAAGTACTCCACGGCCTTGACGTCGTGGTTGGTGGTGCGTTCGATTTCCTTGACCCGGGCCGCGTCGGCCGGGCTGAAGCCTTCGGCCAGCGCGCGCAGCGTGGCCTTGCCGGCGGCGGAGAAGTCGGCCAGCTCGGCGATGCCCGGCTCGGCGGCCAGCGCCAGCAGCCATTCGATTTCCACCTTCACCCGGGCGCGGATCAGGCCGTACTCGGAGAAGATCGGGCGCAGCGCGTCCACCTTGGAGGCGTAGCGGCCATCGAGCGGGGACAGGGCGAGCAGGGCAGAGTCGGTCATGGGGGCCGGAGGGTGATGACGATGGGGGCCATATTCTACGGCAGGGTCGGGCGGCTGCTCGCCGGGCCCCGAAGCCCCCTGTAGGAGCGGCGTCAGTCGCGACCGGGCATTCCCGGTATAGCCCCATCGCGACTGACGTCGCTCCTGCGGGGAGCGGGGAGGCTGGCCTCCATCGCCTCGCGCGGCACCGCGGCGTATCCTGCGCGCAGCCGCCAGCCCGGGCCTTCGCGCCGCCAGCCGCTGACTTCCTTACCCACATCAGGAGATTGCGAATGAGCGAAAAATACCGGCTCGAACACGACAGCATGGGCGAACTGCAGGTGCCGGCCGAGGCGCTGTGGGGGGCACAGACCCAGCGCGCGGTGCAGAATTTCCCGGTGTCCGGGCAGCGCATGCCGCGTGCCTTCATCCGTGCGCTGGGCCTGATCAAGGGCGCGGCCGCCGAGGTCAATGCCGGCCTGGGGCTGCTGCCCAAGGGCGTGGGCAGGGCGATCGCGGCGGCGGCGGCGGAAGTGGCGGCCGGCGCGCACGACGCGCATTTCCCGCTGGACGTCTACCAGACCGGCTCGGGCACCTCGTCGAACATGAACGCCAACGAGGTCATCGCCACGCTCGCCAACCTGGGCGGCAAGGCCGGCAAGACCCGCGTGCACCCCAACGACCACGTCAACCTCGGGCAGAGTTCCAACGACGTGATCCCCACTGCCATCCGCGTCTCGGCGCAGCTGGAAACGGTGGAAACGCTGCTGCCGGCGCTCAAGCACCTGCGCCGGACCATCGACAGGCGCGGGCGTTCGCTGGGCAAGGTGGTCAAGACCGGGCGCACCCACCTGATGGATGCGATGCCGCTGACCTTCGCGCAGGAGTTCGGCGCATGGTCGGCGCAGCTGGCCTCGGCGCAGGGGCGCATCGAGGACGCGCTCAAGCGCCTGCGCCGGCTGCCGCTGGGCGGCACCGCGATCGGTACCGGCATCAACGCCGACCCGCGCTTCGGCGGCAAGGTGGCGCGCGCGCTTTCGGCGGGCACCGGGGTCAGGTTCGACAGCGCCGACAACAAGTTCGAGGGGCTGGCCGCGCAGGACGACGCGGTTGAACTGTCCGGCCAGCTCAACACGCTGGCGGTGGCGCTGATCAAGATCGCCAACGACCTGCGCTGGATGAACGCCGGGCCGCTGGCCGGGCTCGGCGAGGTGGAACTGCCGGCGCTGCAGCCGGGCAGTTCGATCATGCCGGGCAAGGTCAACCCGGTGATCCCGGAGGCGACGGTGATGGCCGCCGCGCAGGTCATCGGCCACCACACCGCGATCACCGTGGCCGGGCAGACCGGCAACTTCCAGTTGAACGTGACCCTGCCGCTGATCGCGGCCAACCTGCTCGATTCGATCCAACTGCTGTCCAGCGTGATGAACCTGCTGGCCGACAAGGTGTTCGCCGGGCTGGTGGTCAAGCAGGAGCGGGTGCGCGAGGCGCTGGCCCGCAACCCGATCCTGGTGACCGCGCTCAACCCCATCATCGGCTACGAAAAGGCCGCGGCCATCGCCAAGCGCGCCTACAAGGAGCAGCGCCCGGTGCTGGACGTGGCGCGCGAGGACAGCGGGCTGCCGGAGGCGGAGCTGAAGCGGCTGCTGGACCCGGCGGCGCTTACCCGCGGCGGTATCCACGGGTGAGTGCCGCAGGTGCGGGGCTTGCCCCGCGCAGGGACGTTCCCGGTGAGGCTTCATGCGGGGCGAGCCCCGCATCCACGGCTTTCAGCGCACCGCGCGCAGGTTGGCCAGCGCCTCGCCGTATTCCTTGAATTCGGGAATGCCGGTGGCCAGGTCGGCCGGGAAGGGCGGCTGCCCGGGCGCGTGCTGGATCGGCACGCTGCGTTCGCCGGCGCCGTCGGTCGTGGCGGCGTCGGTCGTGGCGGCGTCGGTCAGGGTGTTCTGGCGCAGGATCTGCAGCTTGACGAAGCTGTCCTGCAGCACTTCCTGCTGCGCCGGCTTCAGCGGGATCTCGATGTCGTCCACCCGCAGGTGGCCGCCGGGCAGGATGGTCAGGTTGGGATAGGGCGCACGCCGTATCGCCACCATGCCCGCGCTGACCTCGGTCTTGGGCTTGCTGCGCTCGGCGCGGTGGGCCGCGTACTTTTCGCGGTCGCCGCAGCCGCTGAGCAGGGTGGCGCAGGCGAGCAGGACGGGTAGCAGCTTCTTCATGGCGACGGTACGGGGACGAACGGCAGGGGCGGCATTCTACCGCCGCTGCCGGGCGTCACGGCTTAGCGCAGGGTCACGCTGCCCTTGCGGCATTCCTCGATGTCGTCCTGGTCCATGGTGGCGTAGGGCTTGAACTCGGGGACGGCCGTGGCCAGTTGCTGCTGGGTGGCGAGCATGGCCGGCATCTGCTCGCAGATCTTCAGGGCGCTTTCTTCCAGCCGCTTCGCCTCGGCGTTGACCCGTTCCTCGATCTTGTCGGTATCGCCGGAGAAGATGCCCTTGATCGCCTCGCCTGCCGCGCGCATGCCGAGGTTCGCGCCCTGCACGCCGACATCGATGCCGGCTTCGGCCACCTTCACGATCTGCGTGCGGTAGTCCAGCAGCAGCTTGCGCTGGGCGTCGTCGATGGCGACCGCCTTGCCGTCGATCAACAGGTCGCCGGCCGGGGTGATTTCCGCCTTGACGCCGTTGTTGCGGGAAACGCTGATGTTCTCCGTGGCCAGCTTCCTGCGGGCCTCGTCGGTGGCCTCGCGCACCTTCTTGCCAAGCGTGGTGTCGGCGGTTTCGGTCGCGGTGGAGGAGGATGGCTGCCCGCCGCAGGCGGCCAGCGGCAGGCACAGCAGCAGGGCGAACAGGCAGGTATCGAGCTTCTTCATGGCGGCGTCCTTTGCGGGAAAGTGGAAGGGGTCAGTGCTTTTTCGGCAGGTCGACGCTGCCGCGGACGTCGCGGTGGTCGATCGAGCCGCTGCCGCGGCGGCGCACGCTCAGGCTGGCGGCGCCGCGCACGTCGAGGTCGCCCGACCCCAGCGTGCCCAGCGTCACCGCGCCCTGCACGCCGTCGAGTTCGACATCGCCCGAACCGATGCTGTCGATGCTCACCGCACCCTGCACGTCGCGCAGTTGCAGGTCGCCGGAGCCGATGCTGCCGACCTTGGCCTCGCCGCGCACGCCGCGGGCCTGGACGTCGCCGGAACCGACCGACAGCAGGTGCAGCGTGCCGACGTTGTCCAGCTCGACATCGCCCGAGCCGACCGCGACGCTTGCCAGGCCGCCGATGTCGCGCGCCTTGACGTCGCCGGAACCGACGTCGGCGCTCATCGCCCGCGCGCCGCCCAGCGTGGCGTCGCCGGAGCCGACCTTGAGCTGTACCAGCAGGGTGTCCGGCAAGGTGCCGGCGATGTCCAGCCAGGCATAGGTGCTGCCGAGGTTGAAGTTCAGCCCCGGCTGCTTGCGTTCCAGCGTGACGGTCAGTTTGTCGCCGCTCTTGTGCTGGCCCAGCGACAGCTGGCCCAGCAGGTCCTGGCTGGAGGCACAGGCGCGGCCGGACAATGCCCCCTTGGCGCCGGGGCCGGCCTGCAGGCGCAGGTCGTGGCTGTTGACTTCGAACACCACCGCCTTCACTCCTGCCAGGTCCAGTTCCAGTGCCTGCGGCTGGCTGAACTTGCAGTGTTCTTCGGCGAAGGCACTGGCCGGCAGCAGGGCCAGGGCGAACAGCAGGGGCGTGATCTTCATCGGGATTCCTCGCGGGCGTAATTGGTCGGATTTTGCGGTCAGATTTCGTCGCGGCGCTGGCGCAGCCAGATGGCGGCGGCGATGAACAACGCGCCGACGACCACGCCGATCCACAATTGCGGGCTGGCCAGGGTCGCCAACTGGTCGGCCGGGGTGAAGCCATCCAGCACCGAACGCAGCGACTGACCCTGCGTGGACTTGGCCTGGTAAGCCACTTCGACGCCAGGGAAGGTGCCCAGCAGCAGGCGGCCGACCACGTGCGCCCAGAACCAGCCGGCATCCAGCGCGAACAGCTTCATCAGCCCGAACCAGCTGACGACGACCCCGGCGAACACCGGCAGCATCACCGCCCACAGGAACGGCTTGCTCCTGGCCCATGCCGAGCACAGCAGCAGCCAGCCGACGGTAGGCAGCGCCCACAGCGCGTAGACCGGCACCCAGCACAGCATCCCGGCGATGAGGGTGAACGGGCTGGACGGCGCCCAGACCAGCGTCACCGGGTTGCCGCCGTGGGCCAGCACCACGATGCTGATGATCGCGATGAAGCCGAACATGGTGAGGATGGCCGCCAGCGTTGCCAGCACCGGCGCGACGACCACCGCGCTGGCCAGCTTGGACAGCACCGTCTGCGTGTCGGACAGCGGCAGCGACTTCCAGAACAGCACGCTGCGGTCGCGGCGGTCGTCGTACAGCGCGCCCAGACAATAGAAGAACACCACGAAGCCGAGCACCATGAACGGCCATGCCGAACTGAGCAGCAGGGTGAAGTTCATGCCTTCGCCGAGCTTGACCATGTCTTCCGGCGACATCTGCCGGGTGAGCATGCCCAGGTCCAGGCCGTTGACGTTGACGCCATCGATATGCAGGCCGCCATTGGCTGCGGCGCGGTGGGCGGCGAACAGCCCGGCGATGATCGCCATCACCGTCAGCAGCAGCGAGACGCCGCCGGCCACCAGCGGCGCGCGCAGGAAGCCGCCGCGGTTTTCCCAGTATTCGCGCTTGAGCAGCCACTTGAACTTGCCCAGAGGGGTGATGTGGTGGACGGCGTTCATGCGTAGGTTCCCTTCATGATGGCCACGAACAGGTCGGCGAGGCCGGGGTTGCGGGTTTCGCCCAGGGCGTCCAGTTGCGCGCGGGTCACGCCGGAGGGCGTGCCATCGGGCAAGGCGCCGTCGTACAGCAGCACGGTCTTGCCGAACGGCAGCGCACGTTCGTCGATGGGTCGCAGTTCGCGCGCGGCCTGCACGGTGTCGGCCGAGGCCAGCAGCTCGGTGTAGCGGCCGGACACGCTTTCCATGTCGGCCGACAGCACGATCCTGCCGTCGCGGATGAACAGCACGTCGGTGAGGATGTGCTCGATCTCCTCGACCTGGTGGGTGGTGATGAGGATGGTCTTCTGCTCGTCGAAATAGTCCTCCAGCAGGCGCTGGTAGAACTCCTTCCGGTACAGGATGTCCAGGCCCAGGGTGGGCTCGTCCAGCACCAGCACGCGGGCATCGATGGCCATCACCAGCGCCAGGTGCAACTGCACCACCATGCCCTTGGACAGCTCGCCCACGCGTTGCTTCGGCAGCAGCTTGGTGTTGGCGAGGAAGCGCTCGCAGCGGGCGCGGTCGAAGCGCGGGTGCACGCCGGCGACGAAGTCGATGGCTTCCTTCACCCGCATCCAGCGCGGCAGCACCGCCACGTCGGCGATGAAGCAGACGTCGTTCATCAACGCGTTGCGCTGGCGGCGCGGGTCCATGCCCAGCACCTGCAGCTCGCCCTCGAACGCGGTCAGGCCGAGCATGGCCTTCAGCGCGGTGGTCTTGCCCGCGCCGTTGGGGCCGATCAGGCCGACGATGCGCCCCGGCGCGATGGTGAAACTGGTGTCGTCCAGCGCCGGCTTGCGCTTGTAGGCCTTGCGCAGGCCGCGGGCGGAAACGACGGTTTCGGCAGTGGCGTTCATTGTTTGGTCCCCGATGGCAGCAAATCGTCCAGGCTCAGCCCCAGGCGCTGGATGCGCTCCAGCACGCCGGGCCACTCTTCGTTGAGAAAGCGCTCGCGCTCGCTGCCGCGCAGCTTGCGCGCGGCCTCCTCGGTCATGAACATGCCGAGGCCGCGGCGCTTCTCGACCAGGTTCTCGTCGGCCAGTTCCTGGTAGGCGCGCGAGACGGTGATCGGGTTGAGCTGGTATTCGGCGGCCACCTGGCGCACCGAGGGCAGGGCGTCGCCCGGCTTGATGATGCCGTCCAGCATCATCGCGATGACCCGGTCCTTCAGCTGGCGGTAGATCGGAGCGCCATCGCTCCAGTGGATGTCGCTCATGGTCAGCTCCGTGGGTTCAGCGGACGTGCGAACGAGAAATAGGGCAGGGACAGGCTGGTGCGCACCCGCCGCGCGTGGCGCCGGGCCTTCTCCGGCAGGTCGGCCTCGGCCTCGGCCGCTTCGCCGGCAAGGCCGGCATCGGGCGTCGGCGCGGCGCTGCGGCCGGCCGGCATGGACAGGGTGCAGCCGAGCAGCAGCAGCGTACCGGCGGCGGCAAGCGCTGGCAGGGCAGGGCGACAGTGCTTCAGGTCCATTGCGATCCCCGTACAGGGTGTCTGGTGTTGTATGCAACTATAACACCGATACGCCGACATGCAACTCCCCTGTAACCCAACTGATGGCCTAGTCTTTGCCGACGCCGATGGGCAACCGGGAGAACACAGATGGCACTTCGAAATTTCCTGCTGGGCATGGCGATCGCCGGCCTTTTCATGGCGCCGGCCCATGCCGGGGACCAATCCCTGCTGGACCGCGACTACCGCCCGCTGGCCGGCAAGGAGCCGGTCAACCTGAACCATGACTATGGCGGCAAGGTACTGCTGGTGGTCAACACCGCCTCCAAGTGCGGCTATACGCCGCAATACGAAGGGTTGGAGGCGCTGCACCAGGAACTGGGCGGCCGCGGCTTCGCCGTGCTCGGCTTTCCTTCCAACGACTTCAAGGGCCAGGAGCCGGGCACCGAGGTGGAGATCCAGGAGTTCTGCACGCTGACCTACGGGGTGAAGTTCCCGATGTTCGAGAAGGTGCACGTGGTCGGCGACGATGCCACCCCGCTGTACCGCGACCTCACCCGCCTGACCGGCGTCGCGCCGGGCTGGAACTTCCACAAGTACCTGATCGCGCGCGACGGCCGGGTGGTGGCGCAGTTCCCGAGCAAGGTGCGCCCGGACGATGCCGGGCTGCGCGCGGCGATCGAGCGCGAGCTTGCGGCACCGGCCCCGCACCAGCATTGAGCGGTGCCGCGCGCACCTCGACATCACCGGCACGCGTGCGACAATGGCGCCCCTCGCGCCGATGGCGGCGTTTGTTCACTTCCAGAGAATGCAGCGAATGAAGATGGGAAAGCGTGGCGCCACGGCGTCGCTTCTGATTCTGGCAATGGCCGCCACCGGTGTCGCCATCGCGCAACAACCCGCCGCCCCGGCGGCCACCAAGGAGAAGTCCGTTTTGACCTCGGAACGTGAAAAAGTCGGTTACGCCATCGGCGTGGATGTCGCCAGTTCGTTCGAGCCGGTTGCCGCCGACGTGGATGTCGCCGCGCTGCGCCGCGCCGTGGAAAACGCCTTCGCCGGCGGCCAGCCGCTGCTGTCGCAGGAAGAGGCGCAGCAGACCGACCAGGCCCTGCGCACGACGATGATGGTGCGCGCCGGGCAGCCGGTGCCGGGCATGGCGCCGGGCAGCCAGCCGCCGCCGGTGGACCGCGAGAAGGTCGGCCTGATGCTGGGCAGCTACGCCGTCGGCCCGTCGCTGGCGCCGATCAAGGACGAGATCGACCTGGACGCGACCTTCCAGGCCATCGCCACCCTCTTCGCCAAGGGCACCCCGCTGATGGACCGCCAGCAGGCGCAGGCCACGCTGCAGGCCTACAGCACCGCCAAGCAGGCCGCCGCCGCCGGCAAGAACCGCGAGGAAGGCGTCGCCTTCCTGGCCAAGAACAAGACCCAGCCGGGCGTGGTGACCACCGCCTCGGGCCTGCAGTACCAGGTGCTGCGCGCCGGCAACGGCGAGCGCCCGGTGGCCAGCAGCCGGGTGCGGGTGAACTACGAGGGCAAGCTGCTCGACGGCACCGTGTTCGACAGCAGCTACGAGCGTGGCCAACCGGTCGATTTCGGCCTGGGTCAGGTCATCAAGGGCTGGACCGAGGGCGTGGCGCTGATGCCGGCCGGTTCCAAGTACCGCTTCTGGATTCCGTCCGAGCTGGCCTACGGCAGCGAAGGCACCCCGGGTGGCCCGATCGGCCCGGACGCGACCCTGACCTTCGACGTCGAACTGCTGAGCGTCCTGCCGTAACCCACCGGAGCCACCGTTTCCAATGCGCGTCGCTATTTTCGGCACCGGTTATGTAGGTCTCGTCACCGGGACCTGCCTGGCCGAAGTGGGGCATGACGTGGTCTGCGTCGACATCGACCCGGCCAAGGTCGATGGCCTGAACCGCGGCATCGTCCCGATCTACGAGCCGGGGCTGGAACCGATGGTGAAGGCCAACCACGCCGCCTCGCGGCTGGCCTTCACCACCGACGCGGCCGCTGCCATCGCGCATGGGCAGGTGGTGTTCATCGCCGTCGGCACGCCGCCGGACGAGGACGGCAGCGCCGACCTGCAATACGTGCTGGCGGTGGCCCGCACCATCGGCCGCCACCTGCAGCGGCCGACCGTGGTGGTCAACAAGTCGACGGTGCCGGTGGGCACCGCCGACCGGGTGCGTGCGGCGATTGCCGGCGAACTGGCCGCGCGCGGCGCGGAAATCGACTTCGACGTGGTTTCCAACCCCGAGTTCCTGAAGGAAGGCGATGCGGTGGCCGACTGCATGCGCCCGGATCGCATCATCGTCGGCGCCACCGACCCCGGGTCGGTGGCGGTGATGCGCCGCCTGTACGCGCCGTTCAACCGCAACCACGACCGCGTGGTGGAGATGGACGTGCGCTCGGCCGAGCTGACCAAATACGCCGCCAACGCGATGCTGGCGACCAAGATCAGCTTCATGAACGAGATCGCCAACATCGCCGAGCGCGTCGGTGCCGACGTCGAGCAGGTGCGCCGGGGCATCGGTTCGGATCCGCGCATCGGCTGGCACTTCATCTATCCCGGCGCCGGCTACGGCGGCTCCTGTTTCCCCAAGGACGTGCGGGCGCTGGCGCGCACTGCCATGCAGCATGGCCACGTGCCGCGGCTGCTGGATGCGGTGGAGGCGGTCAACGATGCGCAGAAAGGACACCTGTTCGAGCTGATCCAGCGCCACTACGACCGCGGCGAGGACGAAGGCGTGCGTGGCAAGACCTTCGCGGTGTGGGGGCTGGCGTTCAAGCCCAATACCGACGACATGCGCGAAGCCTCCAGCCGCCGCCTGCTGGCGCAGTTGTGGGAAGCCGGCGCGCACGTGCGCGTCTACGACCCCGAGGCGATGCAGGAGGCGCGCCGCATCTTCGGCGAGCGCGGGGACCTGATGTTCTGCGAAACCGCCCACGATGCGCTGGAAGGCGCCGATGCATTGGTCGTGGTCACCGAGTGGAAGCAGTTCCGCAGCCCGGATTTCGCGCGCATCGCCGCGGCACTGGGCGACGACGTGGTGTTCGACGGCCGCAACCTGTACCGGCCCGACGAGATCGAAGCGGCCGGGCTGGCCTATTACGGCATCGGCCGGGGGCGTTCACTGCATGTCTGAGTTGTTTCCAAACGAACGCGAGCAGGCGCTGGAAGCGCGCCTGGTCGAACTGGAAATGCGTGTTTCCTTCCAGGAGCATGCACTGGCCGAGCTGAGCGAAGCGCTGGCCGACGCGCGCCTGCAGGGCAGCCGCAACGCCGACGTGCTGCGCGTGTTGCTGGAAGACCTGGGCAAGGTGCGCAACGCACTGTATTCCGCCGATCCGGCGAGCGAGCCGCCGCCCCCGCATTATTGACGCCGCCTTGATTGGTGGCCGGGGCCGGGCTGGCGGGCGCAGGAGCGGCCCGTCCGCAAAGGCTGCCGCCACCAATCGTCACCTATCCCATCAGCCGACACTGCACCATGAGCGACACACTCCGCGACCAACTGCTCGGGTTGGGCTTCAAGTCCCCCCCCAAGCCTGAACGCAAGCCTGAAGCGCGCCGCGACAACCGCCCGCAGGGCAAGCATGGCCAGCAGCCCGGCAACAAGCAGGGCGGCAAGGCCGGCCACGGCGGCAAGCCGGGGCAGGGGGGAAAGCCCGCGCGTGGGGGGCAACCGGCCCCGCGCAAGCCACGCTCGCAGGAAGACATCGACCTGGCCAAGGCCTATGCGATCCGCGCGCAGCGGGAAAAGGACGAGCGCATCGAGGCCGAGCGGCAGAAGCAGGAAGAAGCACGCCTGCGGCGCGAGGCGCGTGCGAAGCTGGACGAGCTGGTCAAGGACAAGGGGTTGAACGACCCCGCCGCCGACATCGCCCGCCACTTCCCGTATGGCGGCAAGATCAAGCGCATCTACGTCACCGCCGAGCAGCTCAGGGCGCTCAACGCCGGGCAGCTGGGCGTGCTGCAGCAGAACGGGCGCTACGTCCTGGTGACCGCCGAGCTGCTGGCCGAGGCGGAGCAGGTCTTCGCCCCGGCCGTGGCGTTGAAGGTGGACCCCGACGCCCCGGCCGGGGACGATCCCTACGCCGATCCGAAGTACCAGGTTCCCGACGATCTGGTCTGGTGAATTCGCTGGAAGCAAGCCCTCCATCGTAGGTGCCGGGCTTGCCCGGCACGGGGCTTGGCAGAGAAAGCCTCATGCGGGGCAAGCCCCGCATCTACGATTGCTTTCTTTCGGGCACGAAGCAGAAGGCGATCAACGCGCCGGCCAGGGCAAAGCAACCGCCGGCGATGAAGGCCACCTTGCCGTCGCCGAAGTGCCACAGCTGGCCGGCGATCAGCGCGCCGAGCACGCCGCCCAGCCCGGACGAGAAACCGTAGAACAACCCTTGCCCGTGGCCGTTGAGGTTGCCGGGGAAATAGCGCGCCAGCAGTTGCATCGCCGAGGCGAAGAACGCGGCGAAGCCGAGGCAATGGGTGGCCTGCGCGGCCAGCATCACCGGCAGGTTCTCCGGCCACAGCGCGGTGGCCCACCAGCGCAGTGCGGCGCTGGCCATCGACACGATCAGCAGCCAGCTGGCGTCCCAGCGGCGGAAGAAGCCGGCGATCAGGAAGAACACCGCCACTTCGAACACCACGCCCACCGTCCACATCAGGCCGAGCATCGCCGCGCCGTAGCCGTGGTGCTCCATGTAGATGGAAAAGAACGTGTAGTACGGCCCGAACGAGAGCTGTTCGAGGAAGGCGGCGACGAAGAACGCCAATACCGGCGGCCGCCGTACGATCGCCCAGAAGCCCTGCACGTGCGCGGCATGGGTGCCGATGTGGCGGGCGTAGCGGTTGCAGAAGGCCGCGCCGGTCATCAACACGAACAGCGGCAGCATCCACCATGGCAGCCCGGCGGCGCCGTGGCGTTCGATCAGCCAGCCGAACAGCATCACCACCGCGATGAAGCCCAGCGAGCCCCACACCCGGATCATGCCGTAGCGGTGGCTGTCGCTGCCCAGGTGGGTGAGGGTGATCGACTCGAACTGCGGCATCACCGCGTTGTAGAAGAAGCAGAAGCCCACCATCACCGCGTACAGCATCCACTGCGGTTGCGGCGGCAGGAAGCCGGCGAAGCTGACGACGGTCAGCACGCAGCCGATGCGCAGCCAGCGGATCGGCCGCGGCGACAACGCCGCCAGCGAGGTCCAGGTGCTGGGCGCGATGACGCGGGTCGCGTACCACAGGCTCATCATCACGCTGATCGCGGTCACGCCCATGCCACGCGATTGCAGGTACAGGCTCCAGTACGGGGTGAATGCGCCCAGCGCGGCGTAGTAGAAGAAATAGAAGCTGGACAAGCGGGCGACGGGGACCGGCGACCGTGGGCTGGCAACGGAAGTCATGGGCGTGCGCGTGGGGCGCGGGAGGACAGGGCGCGGTGTCTTGCCGCGGCGCCTATTGTGCCCTGTATGGCCGGGTCCAAACGGATCGGGTGGATGGATGCAACGGCGGCGGGATCCCTTGCCCCGTCGCCCGTGGCCGCCGTCTGCGGTGCCGGGGTCAGGGCGTCGCTTCGGCGTTCCAGGCCGCGACCTTGGCCTGGGCTTTAGCCACCGCGGCAATGGCAGCGGTGCGCCACCGCAGGGCGCACCGCATCGCCACGCCCGAATGCCGCCGCATCTGCGGGGCGGGTTTCATTCGGGGTCGTAATCGAGGTTGGAGGCCAGCCACCTCTCCGCCTGCGCACGGTCCACGCCCTTGCGCCGCGCGTAGTCGGCCACCTGCTCCTTGGACACCCGGCCGACCACGAAGTACTGGCTCCGCGGATGGCTGAAGTAATAGCCGGACACCGCCGCCGCCGGCAGCATCGCGAAGCCTTCGGTCAGGATCATGCCGGCGTTGCGCTCGGCGTCGAGCAGGTCGAACAGGGTGCGCTTCTCGCTGTGCTCGGGGCAGGCGGGGTAGCCGGGGGCGGGGCGGATGCCGCTGTATTTCTCGGCGATCAGCGCCTCGTTGTCGAGCGCTTCGTCCGCCGCGTAGCCCCAGAATTCGGTGCGCACGCGGTGGTGCAGGCGTTCGGCCAGCGCTTCGGCCAGACGGTCGGCCAGCGCCTTGAGCAGGATCGCGTTGTAGTCGTCGAACTCGGCGCGGAAGCGCTCCAGGTGCGGCTCGATGCCGAGGCCGGCGGTGACGGCGAAACCGCCGACCCAGTCCTGCTTGCCGCTGTCTTCGGGCGCGATGAAGTCGGCCAGGCAGAAATCCGGGCGTTCGGCCGGCTTGTCCACCTGCTGGCGCAGGAAGTGCAGGGTGGTGGGACTGGAGGTGGCGTTGATGACGACGTCGTCGCCGCGGCTGTTGGCCGGCCACAGCCCGAACACCGCCTTGGCGGTCAGCCACTTTTCCGCAATGACCTTGTCCAGCATGGCGCGCGCATCGCGGTACAGCTCGCTGGCCTGGGTGCCGACAATTTCGTCGCTGAGAATGGCCGGGAACTTGCCGGCCAGCTCCCACGCGCTGAAGAACGGCGACCAGTCGATGAACGGCAGCAGGTCGTCCAGCGGCCAGTCGTCGAACACGTGCAGGCCCGGTTGCTTCGGCGCCGGCGGATCGTACTGCGACCAGTCGCAGGTGAAGCGCTGGCCGCGCGCATGTTCCAGCGACACCAGCCGCTTGGCGTCGCCGCGGTTGCGGTGGCGCTGGCGGATCTCGGCGTAGTCGGCCTCGTTGGCCGCCACGAACGGGCCGCGCAGCTCCTCGGAAATCAGCGACTGCGCCACGCCGACCGCGCGCGAGGCGTCCTTCACCCAGATCGTCGGCGATTTGTAGTGCGGGTCGATCTTCAGCGCGGTATGCGCGCGCGAGGTGGTGGCGCCGCCGATCATCAACGGGATGCTCATGCCTTGCCGCTGCATCTCGCGCGCGACGTGGCTCATCTCCTCCAGCGACGGGGTGATAAGGCCCGAAACGCCGATCAAATCGGCGTTTTCCGCCACCGCGGTGTCGATGATCTTCTGCGCCGGCACCATCACCCCGAGGTCGATCACCTCGAAGTTGTTGCAGGCCAGGACCACGCCGACGATGTTCTTGCCGATGTCGTGCACGTCGCCCTTGACCGTGGCCATCACGATCTTGCCATTGCTCTTGCCGACGTCGCCGGTACGCAGCTTCTCGGCCTCGATGAACGGCAGCAGGTAGGCCACCGCCTTCTTCATCACCCGCGCGGACTTGACCACCTGCGGCAGGAACATCTTGCCGGCGCCGAACAAATCGCCGACCACGTTCATGCCGTCCATCAGCGGGCCTTCGATCACGTCCAGCGGGCGCGTGGCCTGTTGCCGGGCTTCCTCGGTGTCTTCCTCGACCCACGCGTCCAGCCCGTGCACCAGCGCGTGCGCCAGCCGCTCGCGCACCGGCTTTTCGCGCCAGCCCAGGTCCTCGACCTTTTTCTCGCCTTTCTTTCCCTTGTAGCGTTCGGCGATTTCCAGCAGGCGCTCGGTGCCGTCCTTGCGGCGGTTGAGGATCACGTCCTCCACGCGCTCGCGCAGTTCCGGGTCGAGCTGGTCGTAGATCGGCAATGCGCCGGCGTTGACGATGCCCATGTCCATGCCGGCCTTGATCGCGTGGTACAGGAACACCGAGTGGATCGCCTGCCGCACCGTCTCGTTGCCGCGGAACGAGAACGACACGTTCGACACGCCGCCGGACACGTGGCAATGCGGCAGCGTCTGCTTGATGATGCGGGTGGCCTCGATGAAGTCCACCGCGTAGTTGTCGTGCTCCTCGATGCCGGTGGCGACGGCGAAGATGTTGGGGTCGAAGATGATGTCCTGCGGCGGGAAGCCGACCTGCTCGACGAGGATGCGATAGGCGCGGGTGCAGATTTCCACCTTGCGCGCGCAGGTGTCGGCCTGGCCTTCTTCATCGAAGGCCATCACCACCGCGGCGGCGCCATAGCGGCGCACCAGCCTGGCGTGTTCGATGAAGGCCGCTTCGCCTTCCTTCATCGAGATCGAGTTGACCACGCTCTTGCCCTGCAGGCACTTCAGGCCGGCCTCGATCACGCTCCATTTCGAGGAGTCGACCATCACCGGGATGCGGGCGATGTCCGGCTCGGACATGATCAGGTTGAGGAAGCGGGTCATCGCCTTTTCGGAGTCGATCAGGCCCTCGTCCATGTTGACGTCGAGGATCTGCGCGCCGCTGGCGACCTGCTGCCGCGCCACGTCCACCGCTTCCTCGTAGCGTTCCTCCTTGATCAGCTTCTTGAACTGCGCGCTGCCGGTGACGTTGGTGCGCTCGCCGACGTTGACGAACAGCAGGTCGGGGGTGATGACCAGCGGTTCCAGCCCGGACAGGCGGGTATGCGGTTGCGTGCTCATGCGGCCTGCTCCTGCGCCTGAGGCAATGCGCGCGGCGGTACGCCGGCCACCGCCTCGGCAATCGCCTTGATGTGCGCCGGGGTGGTGCCGCAGCAGCCGCCGACCAGGTTCAACAAGCCGGAGGTGGCGAACTCCTTCAGCGTGGCGGCCATTTCCTCCGGCGTCTCGTCGTATTCGCCGAAGGCGTTGGGCAGGCCGGCATTCGGGTGGGCGCTGACGTAGCCGCTGGACACCTGCGCCAACGTTTCCACGTGCGGGCGCATGTCGGTCGCGCCGAGCGCGCAGTTGAAGCCGATCGACAGCGGCTGGCCATGCGCGACCGAGGCATGGAAGGCTTCGGCGGTCTGCCCGGACAGGGTGCGGCCGGAGGCATCGGTGATGGTGCCGGAGATCATCACCGGCAGGCGGCCGCCGCGCGCGTCGAAGGCTTCCTCGATGGCGAACAGCGCGGCCTTGGCATTGAGCGTGTCGAAGATGGTTTCCACCATCAGCGTGTCGGCGCCGCCGTCGATCAGGCCGTCGATGGCCTCGCGGTAGGTGCCGCGCAGCTCGTCGAAGCTGGTGTTGCGGAAGCCGGGGTCGTTGACGTTGGGGCTGATCGAGGCGGTGCGGCTGGTCGGGCCGAGCACGCCGATGACGAAGCGCGGCTTGTCCGGCGTGAGTGCCTCGATGGCGTCGCAGCATTGCCGCGCCACCTGCGCGCCGGCCTTGTTCAATTCGTAGACCAGGTGTTCGAGGTGGTAGTCGGCCTGGCTGACCGAGGTGGCATTGAAGGTATTGGTCTCGACCAGGTCGGCGCCGGCCTCCAGGTATTCGGTGTGGATGCCGGCGATGACATCGGGCTTGCTCAGCAACAGCAGGTCGTTGTTGCCTTTCAGGTCATGGCCGCAGCCGGGGCCGTGCACATGGGCGCTGTCGAAGCCATCGACGAAGCGCTGCCCGCGATAGTCGGCTTCCTCCAACCCGTGGCGCTGGATCATCGTGCCCATCGCGCCGTCGATGATCAGGATGCGCT
>NZ_LDJP01000119.1 GCF_001431505.1 Stenotrophomonas daejeonensis | reverse complement strand
ACACCGAAGTGAACAAACTGCCTATCGTCGGCAGCGTCAGTGTGTTATAAGGGACAGGAAACCCACCGCGTTGCCGAGCGGCAGGCCCAGTTCGTCGGGGCCGTCGCGCGCGGCAAGGCGGCGTTCCTCGGCACGGGCAATGTCGCCCGACGGCAGGCTCGGGCCGCGGAAGGTTTCCTCGAAATGCGCGGCGGCCGGCTCGGCAAAACCGGCGAACGTGGCCAGCAGCTGGTCGATATCCATCGACGGCAGCGGGCGGAAACCGAAACGCAGCTCGGCTTCCGGCGCGATCATGTTGGCCTTGATGCCACCTTCGACCCGGCCGATGTTGAAGCGCAGCCCGGTCAGCCCGCCGAAACGCGCATGCGCCAGCGACTCGACGTGGTCCAGCGCGCGACCGCCCCAGCGCATCGCCTGATGCAGGGCACTTGCCGCCGCATCCTGCTTGCCCGAGGCATGGCCGGCGCGGCCCTTGAAATTCATCAGCACCGAGCTGATGCCGCGATGCGCCAGCACCGCCTCGCCCATCGTCGGCTCGGCGGCCAGCACGGCTTCGTATGGGAT
>NZ_LDJP01000118.1 GCF_001431505.1 Stenotrophomonas daejeonensis | reverse complement strand
GCGATCCTGGTGTGCTCGGCCGCTGACGGCCCGATGCCGCAGACCCGCGAGCACATCCTGCTGTCGCGCCAGGTCGGCGTGCCGTACATCGTCGTGTTCCTGAACAAGGCCGACATGGTGGACGACGCCGAGCTGCTCGAGCTGGTCGAGATGGAAGTGCGCGAGCTGCTGAGCAAGTACGACTTCCCGGGCGACGACACCCCGATCATCTCGGGCTCGGCCCGCCTGGCGCTGGAAGGCGACCAGAGCGAGATCGGCGTGCCGGCGATCCTGAAGCTGGTCGATGCGCTGGACAGCTGGATCCCGACCCCGGAGCGCGACATCGACAAGCCGTTCCTGATGCCGGTGGAAGACGTGTTCTCGATCTCGGGCCGCGGCACCGTGGTGACCGGCCGCATCGAGCGCGGCATCATCAAGGTGGGCGACGAAATCGAGATCGTCGGTATCCGTCCGACCGCCAAGACCACCGTGACCGGCGTGGAAATGTTCCGCAAGCTGCTGGACCAGGGCCAGGCGGGCGA
>NZ_LDJP01000117.1 GCF_001431505.1 Stenotrophomonas daejeonensis | reverse complement strand
TTGGGCTCGGAGATTGGTATAAGCGACAGCCCTCACCCCAACCCCCGCTCCGCGCCCCGACCCACGCCAGCGGCGTGGGCGCTCGACCGCACGCGCGCCAGTGGCGCGCAAGCCGTGCAGCCTCGCCCCGGTGGGAGAGGGGCTTCAAGCAAAAACTCAGGCGTGATCCACCGTGCTGGTCTCGTCACGTTTTTCACGCGGTGGCAGCGGGGCGTCACCGTGTACCAGGAACCACACGTTCTCGGCGATGTTGGTGGCGTGGTCGCCGATGCGCTCCAGATTTTTCGCCATGAACAGCAGGTGCGTGCACGGGGTGATGTTGCGCGGGTCTTCCATCATGTAGGTCAGCAGCTCGCGGAACAGCGCGGTGTACTGCGCGTCCAGCCGCGCGTCGTCCTGGCGCAGCGCCAGCGCGGCCTCGGCGTCGTTGTCGCGGTAGGCCACCAGCGCGCGCTGCACCTGCTGCGCGGCCAGCCTGCCCAGTGCGCGCAGGCCTTGTACCTGCGGCATTGGCGGCATCGCCACCAGCGCGATAGAGCGCTTGGCGACGTTGGCGGCGTAGTCGCCGATGCGCTCGATGTCGGCGGGGATGCGCAGCCCGGCGAGGATCTCGCGCAGGTCGCGCGCCATCGGCCCGCGCAGGGCCAGGCGCATCACGTCATGGCTGATCTGCTGTTCCAGCATGTCGATGGCCTCGTCGTTGGCGACGATGCGCCGGGCGGCCTTCTCGTCGCGGCGTTCGATCACGTCCAGCGCGGCGATGAGCTGGGCGACGGACATTTCGCCCATGCGCACGATCTCGGCCACCAGCCGGTGCTGTTCTTCGTCGTAGCTTTTCACGATGTGGTCGTTGGGGAGGTTCATGGTCATGGGTCCGATGGATTCGTTCGATGTTGCCGCGGCCGTCCATGGCATTGCATTGCCGGCTGAGGCCGGGCGCGGCCACTCACCCGAAGCGCCCGGTGATGTAGTCCTCGGTCTGCTGCCTGGAGGGGTTGGAGAAGATCACCTCGGTGCGGTCGTGCTCGATCAGGTCGCCCAGGTACATGAAGGCGGTGTAGTCGCTCACGCGCGCGGCCTGCTGCATGTTGTGGGTGACGATGGCGATGGTGTAGTCGTTCTTCAGCTCCTCGACCAACTGCTCGATGCGACTGGTGGAGATCGGGTCCAGCGCCGAGGTCGGCTCGTCCAGCAGCAGCACGTCGGGCTTGAGCGCCACCGCGCGGGCGATGCACAGGCGCTGCTGCTGGCCGCCGGACAGGCCCAGCGCGCTCTGGCCGAGTTTGTCCTTGACCTCGTCCCACAACGCGCCCTGGCGCAGCGCATGCTCGACGCGGTCGGCCATGTCGGCCCTGGACAGCTTCTCGTGGTGGCGGATGCCGTAGGCCACGTTCTCGAAGATGGTCATCGGGAACGGCACCGGCTTCTGGAACACCATGCCCACCTTTGAACGCAGGCGGTTCATCGGGTACTTCGGCGAGAGGATGTTCTCGCCGTCCAGCAGCACCTCGCCGCGCGCTTCCAGCTTCGGGTACAGCGCATAGATGCGGTTGAAGATGCGCAGCAGGGTGGACTTGCCGCAGCCGGACGGGCCGATCAGCGCGGTGACGCGCTTTTCCGGGATTTCCAGGTGGATGTCCTTCAGCGCATGGAACTTGTCGTAGTAGAAGTCGAGCCCGCGCGCGGCGAGCTTGACCGGTGCCGGTGCGTCCAGGCCCTGGTGTGCGGCGGGCACGCTGATGCGCTGCATCGGCACGGCATTGTTGAGGTCGTTCATGGCGAGGTCCATGTGGGTTCAGTCGTTCGAGTTCAGTCGTTCGAAATGCGGTTGCGCAGCAGCAGGCCGCGGGCGGAGAGGCTGACCAGCAGCACGAACAGGGTCAGCACCAGCGCGCCGGCCCAGGCCAGCACCTGCCACGATTCGTAGGGGCTGCCGGCGAACTGGTTCATCACCACCGGCACCGAGGCCATCGGCTGGAACACGTTGCTGTTCCAGTACTGGTTGCCGAAGGCGGTGAACAGCAGCGGCGCGGTCTCGCCGGAGATGCGCGCCAGCGCCAGCAGCACGCCGGTGACGATGCCGGCCATCGCGCTGCGGTACAGCACCTGCATGATCACCTTCCACTGCGGCACGCCCAGCGCCAGCGCCGCCTCGCGCATCTGCACCGGCACCAGCCGCAGCATCTCGTCGGTGGTGCGGATCACCACCGGCAGCACGATGAAGGCCAGCGACAGCGCGCCGGCGAAGGCCGAGAAGTTGCCGCCGGTCTGCATCACGTACAGGGTGTAGACGAACAGGCCGAGCACGATCGACGGCGCCGACAGCAGGATGTCGTTGACGAAGCGCACCACGGTGCCGGCCTTGCGCGCGTTGCCGTACTCGGCCAGCCAGGTGCCGGCGGCCACGCCCAGCGGGGTGCCGATGGCGATGGCCAGCGCACACATCACCGCGCTGCCGAAGAAGGCGTTGAGCAGGCCGCCTTCCTGCATCGGCGGCGGCGTCATCCTAGTGAACAGGTCGAGGTTGATGCCGGGCAGGCCCTTGGCCAGCAGCGTCCACAGGATCCAGCCGAGGAAGAACAGGCCGAACAGCGCGGTGGCGCAGGCCAGCAGCAGCGCCAGCACGTTGGTGGCGCGGCGGCGCAGGTACAGCGCCTCGGCGGTTTTCGGGGTGGCGGACATCAGTTGCCCTCCTTGCGGGACAGGCGCAGCAGCATCAGGCGGGCCAGGGCGAGCACCACGAAGGTGACGATGAACAGCACGAAGCCGAGCAGCAGCAGCGCCGAGCGGTAGGTTTCGGTGGCCTCGCCGAAGTCGTTGGCGATCAGCGCGGCGATGGTGGTGCCCGGTTCCAGCAGCGACGGCGTCAGGCGCACGCTGTTGCCGATCACGAACGCCACCGCCATCGTCTCGCCGAGCGCGCGGCCGAGGCCGAGGAAGATGCCGCCGATCACCGCCGAACGGGTATAGGGCAGCACGATGTCCCAGCTCACTTCCCACTTGGTCGAACCCAGCGCGTAGGCCGATTCCTTCAGGCGGGTCGGCACGGTCAGGAACACCTCGCGCATCACCGAGGAGATGAACGGGATCACCATGATCGCCAGCACGAAGCCGGCGGTGAGCATGCCGATGCCCAGCGGTGGGCCCTGGAACAGCGGGCCGACCAGCGGCAGCTCGCCGAGGTGGTCGTTGAGGAACGGGGTGACGTATTCGGTCATCACCGGCACCAGCACGAACAGGCCCCACATGCCGTAGATGATCGAGGGGATGCCGGCCAGCAGCTCGATGGCAGTGCCGACCGGGCCGCGCAGCCAGCGCGGCGCCACCTCGGTGAGGAAGAAGGCGATGCCGAAGCTCACTGGCACCGCGATCAGCATGGCGATCACCGCGGTGACGATGGTGCCGTAGATCGGCGCCAGCGCGCCGAAGCGGTTCTCCACCGGGTTCCAGTCGGCGGTGTAGAAGAAGCTCAGGCCCTGCTCCTGCAGGGCGTGGCGGCCGCCCCACAGCATCGACAGCGCGGCGCAGGCCAGTGCGGTGAGCACCAGCGCCACGGTGGCGACCAGGAACCAGCGGAACAGGCGGTCGTTGCGGGCATCGCGCTGGTCGCG
>NZ_LDJP01000116.1 GCF_001431505.1 Stenotrophomonas daejeonensis | reverse complement strand
GTCGATTCGGCCTAGGGCCGGGCGCGGGCCGGCAATGCCGCCGGCCCGGCGAACTTGCCTGGGACCATTTTCCAGTGGATAATTACGGGCTTCCTGCGCCCCGGCGCGGGAGTCCTTGCCCCACCGCGATCCACGGCGGGGGGCTGTCCGGCCCGTACGGGCCACATCCGAAAGGTAGAAAAACATGAGTCGTCATTACGAAATCGTGTTCCTGGTCCACCCGGACCAGAGCGAACAGGTCCCGGCCATGATCGAGCGCTACAAGGCGCTGGTCGAGAACGGCAACGGCACCATCCACCGTCTGGAAGACTGGGGCCGCCGCCAGCTGGCCTACCCGATCCAGAACCTGGTCAAGGCCCACTACGTCCTGATGAACATCGAGGCCGACCAGTCGGTGCTGAACGAGTTGACCGAAAGCTTCCGCTTCAACGACGCCGTGCTGCGCAACCTGGTCATGAAGCGTGACGAGGCCGACACCGAGCAGTCGTTGATCATGAAGAGCAAGGACGAGAAGGGCGACAAGCCCGAGCGTGGCGAGCGCCGTCGTCGCGACGACGAAGAGGGTGCCACTTCCTCCACCAATGACGAAGCCGGCGAAGAAGCCGCTTCCGCCGAATAAGGAGCACACCCATGTCCAAGTTCTTCCGTCGCCGCAAGTTCTGCAAGTTCACCGCCGAAGGTGTGAAGGAGATCGACTACAAGGATCTCAACACCCTGCGCCAGTACCTGACCGAGAACGGCAAGATCGTGCCGAGCCGCGTCACCGGCACCAAGTCCAAGTACCAGCGTCAGCTGGCCACGGCGGTCAAGCGCGCCCGTTTCCTGGCGCTGATCCCGTACACGGACAACCACGACGTCTGAGTGCGGCAACGAGAGGCGGGGCATTGCGCCTTCCGTCTCCCGTGCATCTTTCCCCGTCCATTCGGACAGCAAGCGTTGCGGGGTCATGCGCCCCGCTAACGAATAACGGAGCACCACCATGAAGCTGATTCTCCTGCAGAAAGTGACCAACCTCGGCAACCTCGGCGACCTGGTCGACGTGAAGCCGGGCTACGGCCGCAACTTCCTCGTGCCGCAGGGCAAGGCCGTGCCGGCCACCGAGGCCAACGTCGCTTCCTTCGAGGCCAAGCGTGCCGAGTACGAAGCCAAGGCCAAGGCCACCCACGACGAGGCCGAGGCCCGCGCCGCCAAGTTCGCCGATGCCAGCGTCACCATCGGTGCGCACGCCTCGACCGAAGGCAAGCTGTATGGCTCGGTCGGCCCGCGCGACATCGCCGAGGCCTTCACCGCCGCCGGCCTGCCGCTGGAAAAGAGCGAAGTCATCCTCGGCGAAGGCGCTTTCCGTGCCGTCGGCGAGTACGACGTCGTCATCAAGCTGCACGCCGACGTGGAAGCCACCGTCAAGGTCATCGTCGAAGCCGACGCCTGATCCCCGCGGAAGCACGCTGTACCGGAACGGGCGCCGAAAGGCGCCCGTTCTTTTTATCCCTTCTCCCTCTGGGAGAAGGTGTCCCGAAGGGACGGATGAGGGTTGGGGCGAAGCCCGTGTAGCGGGCATTGCGGGGCTTTGCCCGTACCCTCACCCCAAC
>NZ_LDJP01000115.1 GCF_001431505.1 Stenotrophomonas daejeonensis | reverse complement strand
TGCTGGAGTCACAGCCTAACACCTGAGTTAAGCCGCGCCGCGAAGCGGCGTCGGCTTGGACGAATTGTTAGCCCGCTGCTGCAGGTTGTACCTTCTCGTTCAAGCTGCGAGCGTGCTCCAAGATCTGTGCCGCTTGCTCCACTGATTCTTTGTCCTGCTGAGAGTCTGTGGCCATCCGCTTTAGTTCGGCGAGCAGAAGCGTATCGAAGCGCTCAAGCAAGTGGTACGACGCGGAGAGGCCGTTCGCCTCCAAGTAGTCCTTGTACTCCGGCGCTACCGCCAAGATCAATTTCTGGACGGCCTCATTTGCGACCATTTTTCTGGAGTCGATGCCATGCGATAGCGCAACCCAATGCGCTACGTAATAGCCGGTAATCGCCTGCATGGCGCTGAACAAGGCCCACGCCATGTCAGAGACGTACGGTCTAGCTAGGTTCGCGGTTACATAATTCAGTTTAGATGGATCGAAGCCTCCCCCAGAGACCCTGATGAATTCGCGCACGCGATCATCTTTCGTTACTTGCTCGGCAAGGTTCTCGAGCTTCATGACGGACATTGTCATGGCCAAGCTTCTGGCGCTTTGGTTGGCGATCCAAGTGCCCCACAGTTGGTCGATTGCCTCAAGACGCCGTTTGTCCAAGAGCGCGCGGCGCTGCGTGATACCGCTAAGGGCGCCGGTCCTCAGCGACTCAAGCTCGGCGCTGCGCTGCGCCAAGCTAGCTTCCAATGTCTTTTCGGCGGCGCGGAACTCAGACTTGAGCTGCTCGAGCTTTTTGTCGAACTCGTGCTGGACGGAGCGTGTCAGGCGCGCTGTGATCAGTGCTCGCGATAACCACAAGGCGAGGGACAGCAAACCTGTGGTGGTTAACGCGGGAATCCAATCCGTGAGTTGCATCGAAGGCTCCACAGCGGGCTAACGCCTGAATTAAGCCGCGCCGCGAAGCGGCGTCGGCTTGAATGAATTGTTAGGCCTCAACAGCGCATCAACTAGCTTCTCGTGTACCCGATACATGGGGCAATTACCTGGTGTGATGTCCGTGATAAAGCCATGTTGCTCAAGTAAGGCAACCGCTGCACGAAGATCAGGATGCTTATCAGTGTGGTACTCAAAGCAAGGCTCTGACACGAAGCCCAACATGGTGTTGCTCTCTTTGACGAAGAAGACGCGGACGTGGCGATTCTCCTGTGGAGAGAAGTCAGAGCGCATCTCGGCAATCACCGCAGGGAACCTTTGCTCTATGTCTTGCCATAGACGAGCTTGCTCCCTAGCCAACTTTTTCTCACGGCGCTGATCCGTGTACTTGTCCGCGAAGTATTGCCCCGCAGCGCCCGTAGCAGCACCGACCAAGAATCCTGTGAGCACAGAAGCTATGTCCATTGAGGCCTAACTCTGGAATTAAGCCGACCCGCGAAGCGGGTTCGGCTTGAATGAACTGTTAGGCGCCACTAGTGCCGCCGAAGTAGTTGTAGCACCCAATGGTAACGATGCCGACTACCAGTGCGATCAATCCAATAGCCTCGATGTCTAGGTCGGCCTTGAGGATCTTGCGCCGCAAGCTTGGGACCAACAGGCAGGGTGAAATGACTAGCAAGCCAGCACAAAGGCTGGCGAGGCCCCGCCAAAAGTTGAACTGCCAGGAATCTAGAAGTTGGCTAAGCATCCGTATAGCGCCTAACGCCTGAATTAAGCCGCGCCGCGAAGCGGCGTCGGCTTGAATGAATTGTTAGCGCTCAAACGATGCCCCGCGAAACCATCAGGGCGACATACTCGGTAAAGCGCTCCGCGATGCGGAGACTCACGCGAATCTCTCCCCAAGTCCACTTTGTCCATGGATAGCCAGCATCAATTATGGAAGAGTGTGGCTCTCCCAATCGACTAGATAGAGTGGCGAGCAGCTCTGTGTACTCAGACAGCGCGGAGTTGGCCGATCTACTGTGAAGGTAGAAGACATTTGGGCCAGAGGCAGACATCACATCAATTTGAACGGGAACGCCGCCAAGCACAAGCTCATCTTTCCAAGCCACGTTCGTGGCCGATGGGTGGCGATGAACCTCGGGATTGCCGATGCTGCAAAGGCTCTCGATTGATGTGCCCCAAGGCAGCAGAAGCTGGGATCGCTCAAGATGTATCCCGCTATCAAGTTGGTACGGAGCTGTCATTGAGCGCTAACGCCTGAGTTAAGCCGCGCCGCGAAGCGGCGTCGGCTTGAACGAATTGTTAGATTCACGCCTGCCTAATGTCAGAGATCAAGTACCTTTTTACTACGCCGCGAGGAGTGATGATGCGCCTTGCTTCAATCAAGATTTTCCCCTCGCCTTGTTCTCGTTGGGCGTGATGCAAAGACCAAGTTAGAATCTGCTTCTGAACAGAGCTGACTTGATCATCGATCTTGAAAGAGACAGTTCTGTCGAGAGCATCATCATAGAACCTTCCGTAACCGGACAGCATGTTGTAGCGGGTCACGTTGCCACGAATATTCTGCTGCGGCTCAAGTTCTGTTTGAAGGGAAACGCTCTGAAGCGTTTCACTATCGAGCCGAACCACCTCCCCAACTCTCTGTCTCTTTATGGTGATGATTACATCATCATCCATCTTGATTGGCCGATGAGCCTGCTCAAGTGGTATCTCAAGAGCCTCTTCCATCTCGCCGATAAATGGCTCGATCCTGTCCGACAGTCTTCGAACATGTGGAGTTTCTGGCTCGTAGTTGAAATCAAGAACCTTAGACCAAGTCCATTTTATAAGGTCGTAGAAGGCCGCGGCTGCAATGCTTGCGCCAATTGCTTCTTTGTTTGTAATGACGAACGTAACTAGCTGTTCAAAGCTTCCTTTTCTAGAAGGAAGGATGAATAGCTCTCCACCCTCGATACGATTGCCCTTCCTTCTTACCTCGCCATCGTTGAGCAACGCATGAGCAGTAATGGAGAGCGCTTTTGCGAATCCTTGGAAAGATACGGAAGCATCGTACATGTCCAACCGCCCATGCTCAGCATCTCCGTAGTGGTAAGCGATAGCGAAGGTAATGGTGGTCAAGGCTTCCCCCTGGAAGGTTCGACGTGAATCTAACGCCTGAATTAAGCCGCGCCGCGAAGCGGCGTCGGCTTGAATGAATTGTTAGGGCTCAAGAAGCCTGCCGCTAATGATGTCATTTGCCAAATCTGCCGAAACTCTACATAAGGCATTCTTCTTTTCTGCGGACATAACTGCCATCTGTAGGCCCGTCACAACGCCTTGCACTTGAATGGGTATAACTTCAGTCGCCTGCTCAAGCATGGTGACCTGGAGATATGCCTTGCTCCCACTGCTGTAGGAGTTTGATATATCAAGAACTACTTTCGTGAGCGCTCTCTTGTACAAGTCCGTGTTCGAGCAGAACGCATTGGCGCCGAGAACAGAAATTCTTCTGTTGTTTTCCTTTAGCTTTCTGTCAATTTCATCCTTGACCTCTCGTTCCGCCTGAAGTCTGAACTCACGATCTTCCAAAGCGGCCTTCACTAGTTCGTCCTCGGTACAGGTGGATTCGGTGGCCGTTTGGGCATAAGCGCATCCTGCGCACAAGAAGAGAACCGTCAATATTGTTGTTTTGCACAAGGTCACGCCAATCTCCGATGTTGAGCCCTAACACCTGAGTTAAGCCGTGCCGCGAAGCGGCATCGGCTTGAACGAATTGTTAGACCCCCGCCTCTAGTGAGGTGCGGGCGTGGTAGTGGTTGGTGTTGGCGTATCCGGTGCTCGCTGCGGTTTCGGCGAAGCGTTCATGCTGTCCATGTCTGAGGAGATTAGCCAAGGTTTGCCGGGTGTACGCTGCAACGTGATGGTGAACTTTCCCATGTCGTGCGCCGCATCGCCGTAACGATAGCCACCGACGATGTAGCCAATCGTGTCTCCGGCCGCATAAGCGAGCGCGCGTAGCCGCAATGGACTGCCCCGATCGCCCTCATAAACTGCCTGGATAGCCGCGCGTCCACGGATTGGCGGGCGGTAGTTTTGCAGCAAGACCCCATCCTCGGTGAATAGTGAGGCAATGCCCTTCGCGTCACCCGCGCGCCAAGCGCGCTCATAGTCTCGAAGGACTCGATCCAAATCAGGCGGTAACGCAGCATCGGGGAGCTCCGCCACTTCTGCTGGTTCCGAAGGGTTCTGTGCAAGTGGCGGTCCCGCTACCAACATGAGACCGAGGACGGCAACGGCGCGCAAAGTAAGGTTCATATCTTTCAGTCTCTTTGGAGTAGCAGAGGGGGTCTAACGCCTGAGTTAAGCCGCGCCGCGAAGCGGCGTCGGCTTGAATGAATTGTTAGACCGCTACTAGCGATTACGCTGAATGAGCTTGTCGCCGGGCGGCAGAACAAGTGGAATTGTGAATCTGACCTTTGTGATTGCAACTTGCTCAACGCCAGATTATTTCATGTCTCTGATACACATATGACGCTCCTGAGAA
>NZ_LDJP01000114.1 GCF_001431505.1 Stenotrophomonas daejeonensis | reverse complement strand
TGCGCAGGCTGGGGCCGATGTCGCTGAGCAGCCCGACCGGCACGAATTCGCTGGTGGTGAACACGAAGGAGGCCAGCGCCACCGCGATGACGGCGGGCAACGGCTGGTGGTTGGTGGTGGCCGGGGCGGCGGAGATGGGGGCGGCGGGGCTCGTCACGGTGGACGGGCACGGGGAGAAGGCACGGGACATGGGGCAGGGCCGGTTCAGGCTGTCGCAGGCGTGGATTCTTGCATTCTTTCGCTGCACTGCAACAAAACGAATGCCTCGCCCGGACTTGCGCTCGTAGAGCGGGGCTTGCCCCGCTGGGCTTTGCCGGGAACGCCCCAGCGGGGCAAGCCCCGCTCTACGGGATGGTTTCCGTGCCCCCGTGCAATCGGGCGAAGAAAGGAACGTGGCCGGGAGGGCCGCCGCCTCAACCGTCGCCCAGCAGGCGGTTCCCGTCGATGCGCCCGCCCGGCCAGCGGCGCAGGCCGCGCTGGAAGAACAGGCTGTTGGGGATCTGCATCAGCGCGTCTTCGCCCGGGCCGCCGATTTCCTGCATCGTGGTGTAGATCAGGTTGATGTCGATGACGCGGCCCTTGAGGCCGGGTTTCTCGCCGTTCTCCAGCACCTCGATGTGGTCGCCGAGGCGGAACGGGCGGGTGGTGAAGATCAGGAACGTGCAGAAGATGTTGGACAGCACGCTCCACGCCGCGAAGAACGCCACCGCGCCGACCGCGGCAAAGCCGGTGAAGGCGGTCCACAGCACCGTGGCCGACACGCCGACGCGGTCGAGGATGGCCACCAGCGTGCAGCTCCAGATGATGAAGCTGGACAGGCGCCGGATCGCCATTTCCATCGGCTTGGGCAGGGTGTAATGGCGCCCCAGCCGCGCCAGCAGGCGCCGGCTGAGCAGGCGCAGCAGCCAGGCGGCCAGCAGGATCGCGATGATCGACAGGGCAAGCTCCAGCGTGCCGACCCATTCGTGCATCCATTCCGGCAGGTAGTGCTTCATCGGGGTATCTCCTTGCGGGCCGCGGCCGTCGGCGGCGGCCCGTGGTGGTCAGGGGCGCAACGCGGCGGCGGTGTGGGCGGGGTCGCCGTCGTTGGCGCCGGGCTCGATGCCGAGCACGCGCGCGAGCAGCGGGTACACGTCGACGTTGTCGATGGGCGGGATCACCACGCCCTGCCGGAACGCCGGGCCGTGGGCGATGAACGGCGAGCGCATGTCCGGCAGCAGGTTGTCGTAGCCATGCTCGCCGCGCAGGCGATGGCCCTTGCGCTGCATCTCCGTGCGGGTGGTGATCTGCCAGCCGGGTTCGCCGATGCAGATGTAGGCGGGCACCCGGCGGTGCCGGCCGTATTCGAAGCGGGCCGGGATCTGCCCGCGGGGCATGCATTCCATGTGCGCGTGCCGCCCCATCAGTCGGCGGGCGGCGGCCTCGCCGCCGGGCAGGGCGTCGAAGGAGGCGTAGGCACCGGTCCAGCCGAAGTTCAGGCGGCTCACGTCGACCAGGTCGTCGAGGAAGAACTCCATTTCCGGCCCGGTCGCGGCCATGCCGTGGTCGGACACCACCACCACGTTCACCCGCTGCCCCAGCCCGAGCGCCTCGATGCCCTGCAGCAGGTGGCCGATGGCGGTGTCCACCTCGCCCAGCGCCTGGTCCAGCTGGGGCGAGTCCGGGCCGTGTTCGTGGCCCATGCTGTCCACCCGGTCGAAGTACAGGGTGATGAAATGCGGGCGCTCGGCGGCGGGCAGCGCCAGCCACTCCAGCACCTGGCGGACGCGGTCCTCGGAGCTGACCGCGATGTCGAACGGGCGCCAGAACTCCGGGCGCGCGCCATGCACCGGCGCTTCCGACCCGACCCAGAACATCGCCGCGGCGCGGCCGCCCTGTTCGCGCACGCGGGTCCACAGCGGCGTGCCGTCGTCCCACCAGCGCTCGTCGCCGACGGTCGCCGGGTCGAACATGCTGAAGCGCACGCCGGGGATCGACGGGTCGGTCATGAAGTTGGCGATGACGCCGTGGTGGTCCGGGCGCAGCCCGGTCACCAGCGTGTAGTGGTTGGGGAAGGTGATCGACGGGTACGACGGGCGCATGTACTCGGCGCGCACGCCGTCGCCGGCCAGCGCCGCCAGCGTGGGGGTGAGGCCGCGCTGCAGGTAGTCGTTGCGGAAGCCGTCGATCGAAATCAGGATCAGTGGCGAGGTGGCGTCGCGCGGGAGCGTGGCATGCGCCGCGGTGGCGACGGGGGCGGCCGCGGGCACGCCGGCGCAGCCGGCCAGCGCGAGGGCCGCGCCGAGCAGGGCGGCGGAGAGTCGGAGCATGGAATCGCAGTGGGGAGTGGCGGAGGCCGATTGTCGGCCACCGGCCCGGCGCTGTCAGCCCGTGCCGGCGATGCGGGGATTCGTGCGACCGGCTTTAAACCTTTTCGGCGGCGGCCGCATCCAATGGATATGCTCGCCGCCACCGTGACCGCCAACGCCTCCCATCCGCAGGTTGCCGACGACGCCACGCTGGCGCGTGCCGCCGCCGCGGGCGACGGCCATGCCTACGAATGCATCTACCGCCGCCATGCGCCGCGCCTGTACGCGCTGCTGTGGCGGTTGTGCGGCGGCAGCGCCGCGCGCGCCGAGGATGCGTTGCAGGAAACCTTCATCCAGGCCTGGCGCAGGCTGCCGCAGTTCCGCTTCGAGAGCGCGCTGGGTACATGGCTGCACCGGCTGGCGGTGAACACGGCATTGATGGAACTGCGCGCCAGCGCCGCGTTCGAGGCGCTGGACATCGGCGAGGACGGCATGGAGGTGCTGGTGGGGCTGCCGGCATCCATGCGCTGCAATGCCACCGGGCTGGACCTGGAGCGCGCGCTGGAAACCCTGCCGCCGCGTGCCCGCGCGGTGCTGGTACTGCACGACATCGAGGGCTGGAAGCATCAGGAAATCGCCGAGGAACTGCGGATGGCCGTCGGCAGTTCCAAGGCACAGCTGCATCGCGCGCGCGGCCTGCTGCGCGCGCGTCTTGGAGAAACGCCATGAACCGACACGACGCCGACCACGAACACGAGCACGACGAACTGGCCGCGCGCCTGCGCCAGCTGCCGGCCGAACGCCTGCCGCCGGCCACGGCCTGGCAGGGCATCGCCGCGCGCCTGCGCGAAGAGCCGCGCCTCCGGCCAGCGGTCGCGGTCGTGCCCGCCCCGTGCCGTCGCCGCTGGCTGCCCATCGCCGCGGCGGCCGCCGTCGCGGCATTGGCGTTGCTGGGCACCGGCCGTTGGAGGGAACTGCACGAGCAGCCGCCGTCGCCGCCGGAATCGCCGCTGGAAGTGCAGGCCGATGCGCTCGCCGACCAATACCGGCAGGCGATCGCGGCGATCCCGCAGGACACCGTGCCCGCCGAACTCGTCCCCGCGCTGCACGAGCTCGATGCCAGCGCCGCCGGCATCCGCTCGGCGATCGCGCAGAGCCCCGACGCCGGCTTCCTGCTCGGGCAACTGCGGCGCACCTACGCGCTGCGCCTGGAACTCACCCGGCAGGGCCTCGCCGCCGCCGGTCTTGCCACCTGAAGGAGAACCACCATGAATGTTTCCATGCGATACCTGCTGGCCGCCGCTGCGCTGCTGGCCCCATCGGCGCCGGCACTGGCGCAGACCACGGTCAACGAACACCACGCGCTGTCCAGCGGCGGGCGGGTCGAGATCAGCAACGTCGCCGGCTCGGTGAGCGTGCGCGGCTGGGACCGCAACGAGGTGCAGCTGACCGGCACGCTCGGCGAGGGCCAGCGGCTGGACGTGCAGAACAGCGCCAACCGCGTGCAGCTGAAGGTGGTGTACCCGCAGAACGGCCGCAACAGCCGCGGCGCGGTGCTGGAACTGCGGGTGCCGCGCGGCAGCGAACTGCAGGCCGGCACGGTCAGCGCCGCGCTGGACGTGGCCGAGGTCGACCTGCGCCGGCTGCAGGCCAGCACCGTCAGCGGCGGCATCACCGCCGGCGGGCAGGCCGCCGAGGCCAGCTTCAACACCGTCAGCGGCGCGATCCGCTCGCAGCTGCGGACCCCACGGCTGGAATTGCGCACGGTCAGCGGCGCGATCAACGCGGCGGGCAGCAGCGGCGGCGACGTGGCCGCCAACTCGGTCAGCGGCGCGGTCGACCTCGACCTTTCCGCGGTGCAGCGGCTCAACGCCGAAACCGTGTCCGGCAGCCTCGGCGTGCGCAGCGCCGGCCTGCAGCCGGGCGGCCGCATCAGCCTGCAGACGGTGAGCGCGCCGATCTCGCTGACCCTGCCGGCGCGCACCTCGGCGCAGCTGAAGGTCAGCAGCTTCAGCGGCAGCATCCGTTCGGACGTGGGCGAGGTCGAGCGCCCGCGCTACGGCCCAGGCAGCCACCTCGACGCGCGCCTCGGCGGCGGCGATGGCGACATCTCCATCAACTCGCACTCGGGCAGCGTGCGGGTCAGCCTCGGCGCGCGCTGAGGCGGATCGAACGGAGGACGGGCGGCTACAATCGACGCTTTGCCACGTCTCTGGAGCCGCCATGCCCACTTCCTCCTGCCCGCAGTGTTCGCTGGAAAACGTCTATCCCGACGGCGCACTGTGGGTCTGCGCCGACTGCGGCCACGAATGGTCGCCGGACGAAGCGGCGGAAAGCGCGCTGGTGGTACGCGACAGCAACGGCAACGTGCTGGTGGCCGGCGACACCGTCACCGTCATCAAGGACCTGAAGGTCAAGGGCTCGTCGATCCCGCTCAAGCAGGGCACGGTGATCCGCAACATCCGCCTGGTCGAGGACGACGCCGAGCACATCGAAGGCAACTCGGACAAGATCAAGGGGCTGGTGCTGAAGACCTGCTTCCTGCGCAAGGCCTGAGCACCCCCGGGTACGGGGCGTGCCTCGTCATCGAGAAAGCCCCGTGTGGGGCAAGCCCCACACCTACGGCTTTCGCCCTGCTTTCATTGATGTGGGACGTGGAGGGGGGAGGCTTCGTGTGGGTGTGCCTTGAACCCGCGGCATTGCTTTCGTAGATGCGGGGCTTGCCCCGCATGGGGCCTTGCCAGGCAATCCTGACGCCTGTTGCGTGACTTCGCGGAAGCGTCAGCGCGACGCGTGGCGGGCGCTGATGCGGCGCAGGCTGTCGAGCTTGGACTGGTAGACCGCGCGCACCGGGTCGGTGCCGCCCAGTTCGCGGGCGCGCGCCATCTCGCGCATCGCGCGGCGGTTGTCGCCTTCGAGGAAATAGGCCCGCGCCAGCCCGAAATGGAACTGGTGGGCGCTGCCGTACAGGCGGATGGCGTGGCGGTAGGCGACCACGGCCTGCGCATAGTCGCCGCGGCGTTCGGCCGTCACGCCCTGCATGAACTGGTAGAACGGGTCGCGCGCGTGCACGCGCTGCAGGCGCATGGCCAGCCGCGCGGCCTGCTGCTCCCTGCCGATGCGGTGGTACAGCGCGCTGGTGTTGGACAGCGCCGAGGCCAGCATCGGGTCCTCCTGAAGGGCGTTGTCGAGGGCGCGGGCGGCGGCATCGAAGTCGCCCGCGCGGGTTTCCAGCACGCTCAGGTTGTTCCATGCCGGTGCGAAGTGCGGGTCCATCTGCAACGCCATCCGCAGGTGGGCGCGCGCGCCTTCGCGGTCGGGTGTGGCCATCAGCTCGGCGCCGCGGTTGTTGTAGAAGTGGGCCAGCGCGCGCTGGTCGGATATCGGCTGCGGGCCGCGGCGGTCGTAGAGCACGTTCTGGTCCAGGTCCAGCGTCGCGCGCCGGCCATCCACGCGCAGGCCGACGTTGACGTGGCCTGCGTTGTAGATCACGCCCTGTTCCTGGTACCAGCCGACCACCTGCCCGACTTCCTGCATGTGCGCCTCCAGCCCGGCCTCGCGCGCAAGCGCGACGAACAGCAGGGTGAAGGACAGGCAGTTGGCGCGCTGCTGCGCCCAGGTTTCGGCCACGGTCAGGGTGGCCGCGGTGTCGTACTGCAGGCTCGGCGTCTCCGGGTGCCGCGGCTGGAACACCAGTTCCACCAGCAGTTGCAGGCGCTTGTCGGATGCGTTGGCGCCGTGGACCACCTGCTCCTGCAGTTGCTGGCGCAGTTCGGCCGGGATTGCCATCACCTGCTCGGGGGCTGGCGGCACGGCGGGCGGGGCCGTGGTGATGGCGGCAAGCAGGGCGAAGGCATTCCAACCGATCATGACCGATACCCGGAAGGTTGCTGCGGCCCGGCCAGTGTATGCCTTTCGCCGGCGCCCGGAGGAAATCCACAGGCGGTGTGGATGGATGCCCGGCAAGGTTGTGGATAACCGTTGGCGGCGCCCATACCGCGGGCGGTTGCGGACGCTGGCGAGGTTTTCGCCATGTCGGTGCGCGGCCGCTCCGGCGGTGGTCTGCTAGTATCCGCGGCCCCGACGCGATGCCGGCCACCTCCGGGCCTTTCCGCCAGCCGGCGCCTTCCGACCATGACGAAGTTCATTCCTTCCGCCGAAGCGCAGCTGTCGCTGGGTTTCGGCGGCGACATCCCGACCGAGCGCCTGTTCTTCGCGGTGATGCCCGATGCGGCCACCGCCGTGCGCATCGCCGAACTGGCCGACGGCCTGCGCGGGGAACACGGGCTGGATGGCCGGCCGCTGGCGCGCGAGCGCCTGCACGTCACCCTGCATCATCTGGGCGACTACGCCGGCCTGCCACCGGGGCTGCTGGCCAGGGCGCAGCAGGCCGCGGCGCGGGTGCGCCTGCCCGCGTTCGAGGTCTGTTTCGACCAGGTGGGCAGCTTCAGCGGCAGCCGCCAGCATCCGTTCGTGCTGCGCAGCGAGCATGGCGCCGAACTGCTGCACGACCTGCACCGGGAACTGGCGCGCTGCCTGCAGGGCGTCGGCGGCAAGCCGGAGCCGGCGTTCACCCCGCACCTGACCCTGCTCTACGACAGGCGCAGGCTGCCGCTGCAACCGGTGCAGCCGATGCGCTGGCTGGTGCGCGAGTTCGTGTTGATCCGCAGCTACCTCGGGCAGACCCGCTACCAGCTGGAAGGGCGCTGGGCGCTGGGTTGAAGCCGGCAACGAAGCATGTTTCCGTAGGAGCGACGTGAGCCGCGACCGGGGCTTTCCCGGTGAAACCCGGTCGCGGCTCACGTCGCTCCTACGCTCCCGGAATGCCCGCATGGATGACCTGATCCCGTTCCCCCTGCCTTCCGGCCAACTGGCCGAGATAGAGGCCGCGCACGCGCAGCCGCCACGCGCGTACCACCATTTCGGCCACGTGCGGGCGCTGCTGCGGCATTTCCACGACGTCGCCGCCGGCCCCGGCCGGAG
>NZ_LDJP01000113.1 GCF_001431505.1 Stenotrophomonas daejeonensis | reverse complement strand
TATCTTCTTCACCGCCTTCTTCGCGGTGGCCTTCTTGGCGACCTTCTTCACCGCCTTCTTCGCGGTGGCCTTCTTGGCGACCTTCTTCACCGCCTTCTTCGCGGTGGCTTTCTTGGCGACCTTCTTCACCGCCTTCTTGGCGGCCGGTTTCTTCGCAGCTTTCTTCGTGGCCATTGGATGGCTCCTCGTCAGTGATCTATGGAATCGAAATGCCCAGCTGAAGCAAACCCGCGTTGCATCGCGGAGTACCGACGGCGCGTGGCATGCGCCGTGACGGATACGGAAACACCCGCAACGGATTCGCGTCGCGGGTGTCGTGTCGTAATGGGGTGTTTCGCGGAAGGAAGCGAATCCTGCTCCACCATCAATGCAATCGTGGCGGACGTCCAGGTTGTGCTTCGCGTCTGAATGTTGATCCGGCTCACTCGCTTCCGCAGGAAAGGTCTGCTGGGCGAAACCTAATCACGGTTTTTTTTACTGTCAACTACCCGCACGCAAATTTTTTCGCGAAGCACCGCACCCGATCCCCTGCCATCGCCCCGCATCGCCACGCCATGCGCCCCTGGCAACGCCCCGCGCATCGCAACGCGATCGCAGGCACATGCGGAAAACCACTTGAAAAAAGCACTATTCGTTTTTTCCGGCGAATGCATGCACGGCACCTTCCGTGCATGCACCTGCTTCGTGCACGCCATCGTCACGGTGGAAAAAAACTGATGACCGGCCTGCAACGTGCATCGTTGCAACCGCCTTTTCCGGCAACGCGGAAAGCGTTTTGCGCAAACACGATGCCATCGTCGCGACACTTTCCAACGACTCGACGGCGGCGATGCCGCCGCTTCATCGTCCGCTCGTGACCGGCACGCGACCGACGATGGCACCTGCCGACGGCGGCTTCCCGACACCGGCCATGCACACGAACCGCGGACACGAAAACGGCCGCGCATGGCGGCCGTTTCCGTTGTCTGGCTGACGACCGGAATCAGTGGTCGTCGTTCTCCAGCAGTTCGGCGTAATCGTCCGGGCCGAGCAGGTCGTTCAACTGCTCCGGCTCGGACAGTTCGACGACGAACAGCCAGCCTTCGCCGTAGGCGTCTTCGTTGATGGTTTCCGGCTTGTCGGCCAGCGCTTCGTTGACTTCGACCACGGTGCCGGACACCGGGCTGTAGACGTCGGAAGCGGCCTTCACCGACTCGACCACCGCCGCGGCATTGCCGGCCTGCACGGTGTCGCCGACGCCGGGCAGCTCGACGTAGACCAGGTCGCCGAGCAGGCCCTGGGCGTGGTCGGAAATGCCGATGGTGACGCGGCCATTGCCTTCGGCACGGGCCCATTCGTGGGACTTGAGGAATTTGAGGTCGCCGGGGATCTCGCTCATGGAACTGCTCCGAAATAGAGGTGTGGTCGGGACGGGGATAGTTTAGCGAACCGGGCGCGGGGTGATCGTGCCGGTTTGCATGGATCAGGGGTTGATGCCGGCCTGCGGCTGGCCGTCGCGCACGAACGGGAACTTGACCACGCGCACCGGCACCTCCCTGCCGCGGATATCCACCCGCACGTCGCCCGCCGCTCCCATCGGGATGTTGCCAGCCGGCACGCGCGCGAAGGCGATGGCCTTGCCCAGCGTCGGCGAGAAGGTGCCGGACAGGATCTCGCCCTCGCCGTTGGCGGTGAGCACCTCCTGCCCATGGCGCAGCACGCCCTTCTCGTCCATTACCAGGCCGATCATCTGCCGGGCGTTGCCGGCGGCCTTCTGCGCCTCCAGCACGTCGCGACCGATGAAATCGCGGCCCTCGTCGAGGGTGACCGTCCAGCCGAGCGCGGCTTCCCACGGGCTGACGGTTTCGTCCATGTCCTGGCCATAGAGGTTCATGCCCGCCTCCAGCCGCAGCGTGTCGCGCGCACCGAGGCCGGCAGGCTTCACGCCCGCTTCCAGCAGCGCATTCCAGAACGCGACCACCGCCGTCTGCGGCAGCAGCACCTCGTAGCCGTCCTCGCCGGTATAGCCGGTGCGGGCGACGAACAGCGGCACGCCGGCAGCCGAGGTGACATCCAGCGCGACGAAGCGGCCAAGCTTGTCCAGCGCGGCACGGTCGGATTCGGCCACCAGGCCGGCCACCAGCGCGCGCGCCTGCGGCCCCTGCACGGCGATGATCGCCAGATCCTCGCGCTCGACCACTTCCACGCCGAAGGCGGCAGCCTGCTGGCGCATCCACGCCAGGTCCTTCTCGCGGGTGGAGGCATTGACCACCATGCGGAAGAAGTCCTCGCCGAGGAAGTAGACGATCAGGTCGTCGATCACCCCGCCCTGCGGGTTGAGCATGCACGAGTACAGCGCCTTGCCCTGCACCTTGAGCTTGTCGATGGAGTTGGCCAGCAGCCGGCGCAGGAATTCGCGGGTGCGTTCGCCCTTCAGGTCGACCACGGTCATGTGGCTGACGTCGAACATGCCGGCGGCGCGGCGCACCAGGTGGTGTTCGTCGATCTGCGAGCCGTAATGGATCGGCATGTCCCAGCCGCCGAAGTCGACCATCTTGGCACCGAGCGAGCGGTGGGTTTCGTTGAGCAGGGTCTTCAGGGTCATGGCCGGTCCATGTGGGGAAAGCGGCCATTATCCCAGATGGTTGCATCCAAAACCGCGGCGGGCGGCAACCGCACCGCCGCCCGATCAGGCTTCCTGCACCTTCAGCGTCATGCCGTCCACGGCGACCACCCGGACCGGGCTGCCGGCCGGCAGGTCGGGGCCGGCCACCACCCAGAACGCATCGTCCACCTTGGCGCGGCCGCTGCCGTTGACGATCGGCTGGTCGAGCAGCACCACGCGGCCGACCAGTTGCTCGGCGCGGCGGTTGAGCAGCGGCTGGTCGCTCTGCCGCCCGCGCTGGCGGAACCAGGTACGGTAGATCTGGATCGAGACGAAGCTGAGCACGACGAACAGCACCACCTGCATCAACACGCTGAACCCGTCGAACGCCCACACCGCGAGGAACACCGCCGCGGCGGCGAAGCCCATCCACAGCATGAAGGCACCCGGCGCCAGCGCCTCGGCGGCGAACAGGACCACCGCCAGCGCCGCCCATGCCACCACTTCCCAGCGCATGGTCAGCGCCCCAGCGGCGGCGGGTTGCCGCGCGATGCGGAGGCCTTGCGCTCTTCCTGTTTGGCGAACGCTTCCTTCGCCAGTTCGGCGACACCGGCGATGGAGCCGATCACGCCGCTGGCCTCCATCGGCATCAGCACCAGCTTCTGGTTCGGAGAAGTCGCAAGCTCCTTGAAGGCTTCCACGTATTTCTGCGCGACGAAGTAGTTGATCGCCTGCACGTCGCCCTGGGCGATGGCCTCGGACACCATCGCCGTGGCCTTGGCCTCCGCCTCGGCCAGACGCTCGCGTGCCTCGGCGTCGCGGAACGCGGCTTCCTTGCGGCCCTCGGCTTCCAGTACCGCGGCCTGCTTCTCGCCGTCGGCGCGCAGGATCTCGGACTGGCGCGAACCCTCGGCCTCGAGGATCTGCGCGCGCTTCTCGCGCTCGGCCTTCATCTGCCGCGCCATCGAATCGACCAGGTCGCGCGGCGGCTGGATGTCACGGATTTCGATGCGGTTGACCTTGATCCCCCAGGGATTGGTGGCATGGTCGACCACGCTCAGCAGTTGCGCATTGATGGTTTCGCGCTGGCTCAGTGACTCGTCCAGATCCATCGAGCCGATTACGGTACGGATGTTGGTCTGCACCAAGGCGATGGTGGCGATCTCCAGGTTGGCGACCTCGTAGGCGGCCTTGGCTGCATCCAGCACTTGGAAGAACACCACGCCATCGACCTTTACCACCGCGTTGTCCTTGGTGATGACGTCCTGGCTGGGCACGTCCAGTACCTGCTCCATCACGTTGACCTTGCGGCCGACGCCGTAGACGACGGGGATCAGGAAATGCAGGCCCGGCGACATGGTGTGGGTGTAACGGCCGAAGCGCTCCACCGTCCACTCGAAGCCCTGCGGCACCATGCGCACCGTCTTGAACAGCACGATGGCACCCGCCACCAGCACCACCAACGCGAGAAAACCGGCACCGCTGCCCATCGTTACGCTCCTTGTCTGTTTGATTGCCCGAGTATAGCCAGCCGCAGCGACCTGCGTAGGAGCGCACTTCAGTGCGCGACATGGCATTTCCGGCAAAGCCCCATCGCGCACTGAAGTGCGCTCCTACCGTAATTCCCGGAGACTTCAGGCGGCGGCGCGCGGGCCGAACATGATCACCGCCATGCCCAGCAGGCACAGGCCGGCGCCGAGCAGGTCCCAGCGGGTCGGCGTGACCCCATCCACGCGCCACAGCCACAGCAGCGCGACGCAGACATAGACGCCGCCATAGGCGGCATAGACGCGGCCGCTGGCGGTCGGGTGCAGGGTCAGCAGCCATGCGAACAGTGCCAGGCTGGCCGCGGCCGGCAGCAGCAGCCATGCGCTGCCGTTCTGGCGCAGCCACAGCCACGGCAGGTAGCAGCCGACGATCTCGGCCAGCGCGGTCAACAGGAACAGCGCCAGCGTCTTCATCGCGCGGCGTCCCGCTCGTCCTGCTTGACCGCCTGCCACAGCGCTTCCTGCTGCTCCAGCGTCAGGCCGGACATCGCCTGCCCGCGCGTGGCGGCCAGCGCCTCCATCGCGCGGAAACGGCGCTCGAACTTGTGGTTGGCCCGGCGCAGCGCGCTGCCGACGTCCACCCCGGCATGGCGGGCGAGGTTGGCGCAGACGAACAGCACGTCGCCAAGTTCGTCTTCCAGCCGTGCCGGATCGCCGCCGGCATCCAGTTCGGCCTGCACCTCGTCGATTTCCTCGCGCAGCTTGTCCAGCACCGGCGCGGTGTCCGGCCACTCGAAGCCGGTGCGGGCGGCGCGCTTCTGCAGCTTCAGCGCACGCTGCCATTCCGGCAGGCCGCGGGCGATGCCGGCCAGCGCCGAGGTGTCGGCATTGCCGGCATCGGCGCGTTCGCGTTGCTTGATCTGCTCCCAGTTCGCCAACACCTGCCCGGCGCTGTCGGCCTGCGCATCGCCGAACACGTGCGGGTGCCGACGCAGCATCTTGCCGCTGATCGCCGCGACCACGTCGGCAAAATCGAACGCGCCCTGCTCGCTGGCCATCTGCGCATGGAACACCACCTGCAGCAGCAGGTCGCCGAGTTCGTCCTTCAGGTCGGCAAGGTCGCCGCGGTCGATCGCGTCGGCGACTTCGTAGGCTTCCTCGATGGTGTACGGGGCGATGCTGGAGAAATCCTGCTCCAGGTCCCACGGGCAGCCGCCGTCCGGGTCGCGCAGCCGCGCCATGATCCGCAGCAGCGTGGCGATGTCACCCGGCTCGCCCATCCCGCTCACGGCCCGACCACCCAGTCGCGCCACGGCAGCGCAGCGTCGCCGAGCGCGACGAAATCGCCATTGAGCAGGCGCGGGCGCTGGTTGTAGCGGAACGGCTCGCCGCTGTCGGCGGCCAGCAGTACGCCACCGGCCGCCTCCAGCACGCATTGCCCGGCGGCGGTGTCCCATTCGCTGGTCGGCCCCAGCCGCGGATACACGTCCAGCGAGCCTTCGGCGATACGGCAGAACTTCAGCGACGACCCCTGCGCGACCAGCTCGATCTCGCCCATGCGCGCCAGCAGCGCCTCGGTGCGGGCATCGCGGTGCGAGCGGCTGGCGGCCACGCGCAACGGCGCGGCCGGTGCGCGGCGGGTGCGGACCACTTCGTCGCATTCGCCCACGCGCCGCCGTGCACCTTCGCCGCGCACGGCGTGCCATGCCGTGCCGGTCACCGGCGCCTGCACCACGCCGAATACCGCCACGCCGTCGCGGATCAGCGCGATGTTGACGCTGAACTCGCCATTGCGCTTGATGAATTCGCGGGTGCCGTCCAGCGGATCGACCAGCCAGTATTCGCACCACGGCCGGCGCGCCTCCCACGGCAGCTGCGCCGATTCCTCCGACAGCACCGGCAGCTCCGGGGTCAGCCGCGACAGCCCCTGCACGATCAGCGTGTGCGCGGCGAGGTCGGCAGTGGTGACCGGGCTGTCGTCGGCCTTGCGCTCGACGTCGAAGCCATCGGCATAGACCCGCATGATCGCCGCACCGGCGTCGTGGGCGATGGCAATGACACCTTCGCGCAGGGCGGCGTCCAGCGCGCTCATCGCGCCTGCCCCAGCCATTCGCGGGCGATGAACAGCGCCGCCAGCGAACGTCCTTCGGAAAAATCCTCGCGCAGCATCAGTTGGTCCAGCTCGGCCAGTTTCCAGGGCACCACTTCCAGCTCCTCGGGTTCGTCGCCGGCAAGGCGTTCGGGGTAGAGATCGCGCGCCAGCACCAGCCACGACTGGTGGCTCATGTAGGTGGGCGCCAGGGTCATTGCACGCAGCACGTCGAGCCGGCGCGCGCCGTAGCCGGCTTCTTCCTTGAGTTCGCGGTCGGCGGCCTGCACCGGCGTCTCGCCGGCGTCAATGCGGCCCTTCACCAGCCCCAGTTCGTAGCGGTGCAGGCCGGCGGCGTACTCGCGCACCAGCAGCACCGTGTCGTCGTCGAGCATCGGCACCACCACCACCGCACCGTGGCCGCCGCTGACCAGCCGCTGGAAGCGGCGGCGCTCGCCGTTGGAGAACTCCAGGTCCAGCTGCTCCTGGCGGAACGGGCCGATGCGCTCCTCCTCCACGCCGTGGATGACCGGAAGGCGGCGGCTCATGCGCGGCCCCGGCGCCGGCGGACCGATAGAATGCGCGTTGTCGGATACGTTTCCATGAACCCGAAATGCTAGCAGACCCCACCACCGCGGCAGCGGCCCCGCTGCCGGAGCGTCGCGCATGCGCCTGACCCGCTGCCCGGTCGAACTGCCGCTGGCCGTCGGCCAGACCGTGCCCCTGCCCGAAGAGGCCGCCAACCACCTGTTGCGGGTGCTGCGGCTGCGCGAGGGCGATGCCTGCGTATTGTTCAATGGCGACGGCCGCGACTACGCCGCTACGCTGGTCGCGGCGGGCAAGCGCGACGCGCAGTTGCGCATCGACGACGCGCAACTGCTGGACAACGAATCGCCGCTGGCCATCACCCTGCTGCAAGGCATCGCGCGCGGCGAGAAGATGGACCTGATCCTGCAGAAGGCCACCGAGCTGGGCGTGGCCGCCATCGTCCCGGTGAATGCCGAGCGCACCGAGGTCAAGCTCGATGCCGCGCGCGCGGAAAAGCGCATGGCGCATTGGCGCAGCGTGGTCGGCTCGGCCTGTGGCCAGTCTGGCCGCGCGCGCATTCCGACCATCGCACCGCCGCTGAACCTGGCCGCGGCGGTGGCGTCATTGCCGGAGCAAACCCTGCGCCTGACCCTGGACCCGCAGGGCGAGCACCGCTTGGCCACGTTGGCCGAAGCGCCGGCCAGCGGCGTGGTCATCGCCATCGGCCCGGAGGGCGGCTGGTCGCCGCGCGATCGCCGGCAGCTGGCCGATGCCGGCTTTCAGGGCTTGCAGTTGGGGCCGCGCATCCTGCGTACCGAAACGGCGGGGCTGGCCGCGATCGCGGCGCTGCAGGCACGGCTGGGGGATTTGTAGAAGGAATCCCGTAGATGCCGGGCTCGCCCGGCACGGAGCATCACCGGCGCGTGACGCCACATGCGGGGCAAGCCCCGCATCCACGCATCAGGCGGCTACCGCCAACGCGGCGGTCACCGCCGCTTCAATCGCGTCCAGGTCGGGCAGCAGCGCACTCTGCTCGCCCAGCAGCACGCGCATGTGCACGCCCTGCGGCAGGCTTTCCTCGGCCGCGTCGGCAAGCAGGCCGTCGCGCGGCACCGCGATCAACTGCGGGAAGGACTGGGTCAGCAGGGCGAAATACGGCATGTCGGGGTTGCCGCCCAGCGCCTTGAGCACCACCACCTTGTTGTTGCCGCCGACCGGTTCGTCACCCAGGCTGCTGAAGCGGGCGTAGGACAGCAGCGGCACTTCCCAGCCCTGCCAGTGGATGTAGCCGGCCAGCCACGACGGCGCGCCTTCGATCGGCTCCACCTGCACGCGCGCCATCATTTCGGCAACAGTGGCGTTGGGCAGCAGCACGCGCTCGTTGCCTGCCTGGATCAGGACGCCGCGGACTTCGTCGTTGCTTGCATAACTCATGGTCGGTTCCTCGATCGGCAGCGGCCGTTCACGCGGCGCTGCGCTGTACCAGTTCGGACGCCAGCTGTTCCGGCGTGCCGGCGGCCATGCCGGCGGTGATCAGCTGGCTGGCCGCGACCGGGTCGTAGCAGCCCTCGCCGTGCTGGCCGGCCACCCAGCCGCCCTGCGTGGCGAAGTCGAGCACCGCCGGCACCAGCGACGGGTCGGCGCCGCTGAGCATGACCACGGCGCTGTGCGGCAACGGCAGCAGCGGCAGCAGCGCCGCGCCCTCACCGGCGAAACGCAGCGCGCCATCGGCGGCTTCCAGCCCCATGTCGTCGGGCAGGATGTGCACGGTGCCGACCTCGGCGGCATGGCCGGCGTCGGCCAGCAGCACCGGCAACGCGGACACGCGCGCCATCTGCTTGACCAGGTTGGCGTAGCGCCCGCCGTCCAGGCGCATCTGCACCAGCACCGGGTACGGGAAATCCTGCGGCAACCCGCCCAGCAGGCGGCGCACGGCGTCCGGCCCGCCGATGCCGGCCAGCAACAGCACCGCGCCCTGCACCGGGTTCGCCGTCCCTGCCCCGGCTTCCACCACCGGTTCCAGTTCCAGCATCGAATCGGAAAGGAGAGCCGGCGTCGGCTCGGCAGCCGCGGCGGCGTCCGCCACCGGGGCGACATAGGCGTCGTCGTCCACCAGCGACCAGTTGGCGAAAC
>NZ_LDJP01000112.1 GCF_001431505.1 Stenotrophomonas daejeonensis | reverse complement strand
AATGACAGTTGACTCCTACAAACAATCCGATGCTCCATATGGAAAACCCGGCCAATGGCCGGGTTTCCCGTTTCAGCGATGCGTTGCGCTCAGAGCTGGGATTCCTGCACCTGCACCTTGAAGCGCTTGCGCATGCCGTCCACATAGGCCTTGGCCGCCGCCGCGCCGTCGATCTGGCTCAGCTGCTGCTTCAGCATCGCCCGCTGCGGCTCCGGCACTTCGTCGAGCTTGCCCGGCGTCACTTTGGTCAGCGCGAATACCGCATAGCGGCCGTCGTCCAGCACCACCTTGCCGTAGCTGGGCTTGTCGCCGGTGGGCGGGGTGGCGGTGAACACCGCGCGGTTGGCGGCCGCCGTCGGCATCGGCGCCGAGCGCGGCAGGCCCGGAATCGGCAGCAGCTGCAGGTGTTCGCCTTCGGCCAGGGCCTGCAGCGTCTGCCCGCCTTCCAGCTTGGCCAGCAGCGCGTCGGCGGCCTTCTTCGAGGCTTCCTCGGCGCGGTTCGCACGCACCGCCGCGATCACCTGCTCGCGGGCCTGCTCCAGCGGGATGGCCTGCTCCGGGGTGTGCTCGGTGACGCGGATCATCACGTTGTGGTTCGGCCCCAGCTCGATCGGGTCGCTGACCGTGCCGTCTTCCTTCAGCGCATCGGAGAACGCGGCACGCAGCACCGCCGGGTTGGCGGCAATGCCGCTGGCGGTGGCGCGGCTGAACGGCCCCAACGTCTGCACCGGCAGCTTCAGTTCCTCCGCGGCCGACTCGAGCACGGTCGGGTTCTTGTAGACCAGGTCCACCAGCTTGCCGCTGAGCTCGTTGAAGGCGCGCTCGGTGTCGGCCTGCAACTGCTCGGCCGCCAGCTGGTCGCGCACCTCCTCGAACGGCCGGCCTTCGCCGCCCTTGGTCTCGCGCAGCTGCAGCACGTGGTAGCCGAACTCGGTCTTCACCGGGCCGCTGACTTCGCCCGGCTGCATGGCGAACAGCGCGTCCTCGAACGGCTTGACCATCACCCCGCGCTCGACCCAACCCAGGTCGCCACCGGCCTCCTTCGAGCCCGGGTCGTCGGAATTGGCCCTGGCCAGCGCGGCAAAGTCGGCGCCCGGCTGCTTTGCTTCCTCGGCCAGCCTGGCCGCCTTGGCCTCGGCGCCCTCGCCGTTGCCGATCAGGATGTGCGAAGCCAGCCGCTCTTCCGGCTTGACGAAGCGCGCCTTCTCTTCCTCGTAGCGCTGGCGCAGCGTAGCGTCATCAGCCGCTGCCGCCGGCGGCATGCTGGCCGCGTCCAGCTCGACGTATTCGATGGACACGTTCTCCGGCTGGCGGAAGTCGGCCGGGTGCGCCTCGTACCACTGCTTGACCTGCGCATCGTCCACCGCCGCGGCATCCGCTTCCGGCGCCGGCAGGATCGCGAACTCGACGTCGCGGGTTTCGCCCAGCAGCTTCAACAGGCGCTCGCTCTCGCCCTGGGTCACGAAGCCCGACTGCGCCAGCGCGGTCGGGATGATCGACTGCTGCAAGCTGGTGCGCACCACCTGGTCGAACATCGCCGGGGTGCGCGGCGGCATGCTCTGCGCCAGCGTCAGCCGGTACTGCTCGGCGTTGAACTTGCCGTCGCGCTGGAAGGCCGGGATGCTGGCGATGTAGTCGCGCACGGTGGCATCGCCGATGACGATGCGTGCGTCTTCCGCGGCCAGCCGCACCACCTGTTCGTCGATCATCTGGTCGAGCACGACCAGCTTGTTCTCGGTGGTCTCGAACTCGCGCGGGTCGAAATCTTCGCCCTGCTGCTCGCGCGCCTGCATGCGCGCCTGCTCGAAGCGGGTGCGGAACTCGTCGTTGCTGATCTCATGGTGGCTCCACAGGAACGACATCGGCCACCACGACGGCGCCGAACGCCACCACGACGGCGGCGCCGATACCTTGGCCACGTTCTGCCCGCCAACGCCACCGAGGTAGCTGTTGTCGATCACGAACAGGAACGGGATCATCAGCAGGCCCATGATCACGGTAACGATCCAGCCTGAGGTCTTGTCGCGAAGTTTCTGCAGCATGGGAAAAATCAGGGCCTGATGGCGAGCCGGGCAGTGTAACCCGCTTCCCGCCCCACGCCCAAACGGCGGGCCTTGCCGCCATTGCGGGCAGCCAACGAAAAAGCCCCCGGCCTGCGCCGGGGGCTTTGCGATCAATGGCGGAGCGGACGGGACTCGAACCCGCGACCTCCGGCGTGACAGGCCAGCATTCTAACCAGCTGAACTACCGCTCCGCGCTTTTGACCCTTCGTTTCCCCGCGCCCTGCGGGCGTCGGAGAAAACAAGGCCCCCGATCGCTCAGGGGCCTTCTTGAAACTGGCGGAGCGGACGGGACTCGAACCCGCGACCTCCGGCGTGACAGGCCAGCATTCTAACCAGCTGAACTACCGCTCCACATTTCAAAACTGCTTACTGACGGTGCTTCGTGGTGGGTGCTGAGGGTTTCGAACCCCCGACCCTCTCCTTGTAAGGGAGACGCTCTACCACTGAGCTAAGCACCCCCGGTGAGCCGCTTAGTTTACGGCATCCTTCAGGGCTTTGCCAGCCTTGAACGAGGGATTCTTCGAGGCGGCGATCTTGATGGTGTCGCCGGTCTTCGGGTTGCGGCCGGTACGCTCGGCGCGCTCGCGGACCTGGAAGGTGCCGAAGCCGACCTGCGTAACCGCATCGCTCTTCTTCAGTGCCTTGGTGATTTCGGCAACGAAGGCCACGACCGCAAGGCCGGCTTCGGCCTTGGAGAGGTCAGAGACAGCGGCAACGCC
>NZ_LDJP01000111.1 GCF_001431505.1 Stenotrophomonas daejeonensis | reverse complement strand
ACGGAGTCCAGATGGTTCAGGCATCACTGGCCACGTTTGCCCCTCATCCGCCCTTCGGGCACCTTCTCCCGGAGGGAGAAGGGAACAGCATCAAGCATCCTTGGCTTCGTGCGGGGCGGCAGCGGCGGCGGCATCGTGGCCGAGTTCGTACTCGGCATCGTATTCCCACACGCTGCCGTCGGGCCGGGCCGGGCCGCAGGAGATCGAGATCGCGCCCTGGTCGGCGGGGCCGACCACGCGGCGATTCACTGCGAACAGGTTGCGGCCCAGGTCGTTGCCGGCTGGTGCGGTATTCGGGGCGATGCTGCGTGCCGCCCACTCGGCGGCATCGACCAGCACTTCGAGGGTGCCGGCTTCGCCATCGAGGCGGATCATGTCGCCTTCGCGGATGCGGGCGATCGGGCCGCCGCGCGCCGCTTCCGGAGTGACGTGGATGGCGGCCGGGATCTTGCCCGACGCGCCGGACAGGCGGCCGTCGGTAACCAGCGCCACGCGCCGGCCCTGGTTCTGCAGCAGGCCGAGCAGCGGCGCCAACGAGTGCAGCTCCGGCATGCCATTGGCGCGCGGCCCCTGGTAACGCACCACCGCCACGAAGTCCTGCGGCAAGGCGCCTGCGGCGTGCAGCTTGTTCAGTACCTGCGGCGCATCGACCACCACCGCAGGGGCCTCGATGTGGCGGTACTGCGGCTTGACCGCCGACAGCTTGATCAGCGAGCGGCCCATGTTCCCGCGCAGCAGGCGCAGGCCGCCCTGCGCTTCGAACGGGTTGATGGCCGGGCGCACCACCTCGGTGTCGGCGCTCTCGGCCACGGCCGGCACGTAAGCCACCTTGCCGTCGATCAGGCGCGGCTCCTGCGCATAGGCGCGCATGCCGCCCTCGGCAATGGTGGGCAGGTCGTCGTGCATCAGCCCGGCGTCCATCAGTTCGCGGAACACGAAGGCCGGGCCGCCGGCGGCAGCGAAGCGGTTCACGTCGGCTTCGCCATTGGGATAGACGTGGGTCAGCAGTGGCACGATCTGCGAGAGCTGGTCCATGTCGTCCCAGGTCAGCACGATGCCGGCCGCGCGGGCCACCGCGATCCAGTGGATGGTGTGGTTGGTGGAGCCGCCGGTGGCCATCAGCGCGACGACGGCATTGACGATGGCGCGCTCGTCGATCAGCCGGCCGAGCGGGCGGAAATCGTCGCCCAGCGCGGTGATCTCCAGCGCGCGTGCGGCGGCGGCACGGGTCAATGCGCCACGCAGCGGCAGTTCCGGGTTGACGAACGAGGCGCCCGGCAACTGCACGCCCATCGCTTCGAGCAGTACCTGGTTGGAGTTGGCGGTGCCGTAGAAGGTGCAGGTGCCCGGCGCATGGTAGGAGGCCGATTCGGCTTCCAGCAGCTCGGCGCGGGTGGCCTCGCCGGCGGCGTAGCGCTCGCGCACCTCGGCCTTCTTCTTGTTGGGGATGCCCGGGGTCATCGGCCCGGCCGGCACGAACACCGCCGGCAGGTGGCCGAAGGCCAGCGCGCCGACCAGCAGGCCCGGCACGATCTTGTCGCACACGCCAAGGTGGATGGTGGCGTCGAACATGTCGTGGCTCAGGCCGATGGCGGTGGCCTGGGCGATGATGTCGCGCGAGAACAGCGACAGCTCCATGCCGCCGCGGCCCTGGGTGACGCCGTCGCACATCGCCGGTACGCCGCCGGCGACCTGCGCGGTGGCGCCCAGTTCGCGCGCGGCATCGCGGATCTGCTGCGGGTAGTGCTCGAACGGCTGGTGCGCCGAGAGCATGTCGTTGTAGGCGGTGATGATGCCGAGGTTGGGGGTCACGTCGCCGCGCAGCCGGCCCTTGTCGGTGGGGCCGCAGGCGGCGAAGGCGTGGGCCAGGTTGCCGCAGCTCAGGCGGCTGCGGAACGGGCCCTCGCGCAGCGCGGCCTCGATGCCGGCCAGGTAGGCCGCGCGCGACGGGGCGCTGCGCTGGCGGATGCGTTCGGTGATGGCGTGGATTTTCGGATGCAGGCTCATTGGCTACCGGCTATGAGAAGAGTGGGGGAGGAGACACGGCGGATGCAGGGAGCAGGAAGGTTCCCGTTCCGCATTCCCGGTTTCATGCGCACCAGTGCACGTGCAGCTTGGCGCCGGGTGTGTCGATCGCCGCCAGCACGGGGTACTTGTGCACGTCGCCGGATTCCAGCGCGGCGTTGAGCACGTCCAGCTTCTGCTTGCCGCGCAGCAGCAGCAAGCGCTTGCCGATCGGCGCCAGGCCGCGCGGGGTCAGGGTGATGCGCAGGGGCCAGTCGTTCGCGACCGGGCAGCCGGTGGCGTCCAGCGCGGCATAGGGCTGCTTGCTGCCCAGGGCCAGTTCGAGATCCCTGGAACCGGGGAACAGCGAAGCGGTATGGCCGTCGTTGCCCATGCCCAGCACCACCATGCAGGCCGGCTGCGAATGCGAGGCCAGCAGGTTGGCGTCGTGCACGCATTCGGCCAGCGGCTTGCCCACCCGCACCAGCGGGTCGAAGTGCGCGCCCTCGGCGAGCTTGAGGAAGTTCTCGCGCACCAGCCAGGCGTTGCTGTCGCGGTCCTGCGGCGACAACCAGCGTTCGTCGGCCAGGCCCACTTCCACGCGCGCCCACTCCAGCGGGTGCTCGGCCAGCCGCGCGTACACCGGCGCCGGGGTGGTGCCCCCGGACAGCAGCATGCGGGCACGGCCGCGCAGGCGGATTTCCTCGGCGAGGATCGCCGCCATTTCCCTGGCCACGTTCTCGCTCCAGCCTTCCGCGTCGGAATGGCGGGTCAGGGTGAGGCGGTCGGAAACGAGTTCGCTCATGGCTGGGCTCCGGGGTGCGCCCGTTCCGCATCGACCGCGCAGGCGGCGGCGCCGAGCAGGCCGGGGCAGGGGTGGACGATGGCCAGCGAGGGCACCTGCGACAAGGTGGCGGTGAAACGGCCCTTGCTTTCGAAACAGTGGCGGAAGCCGGAATGCTGCAGCGGTTCCAGCAGGCGCGGCACCAGCCCGCCGGTCAGGAACACGCCGTCCCAGGCGCCCTGCACCAGCACGGCATCGCCGGCGATGGCGCCGAAGATCTCCATGAACACCTCGATGGCGCGCATCGCCACCGGGTCGCCGGCGGCAGCGCGCTCGCTGACCTGCGCCGGCTGCAGCTGGCCCGGGTCCTGCCCGGCGATTTCGGCCAGCGCGCGGTGCAGGTTGACCAGGCCGGGGCCGCAGATGAGGCGCTCGTTGGAGACGCGGCCGAACTGCCGGGTGAGGATTTCCAGGATGCGGATCTGTTCCGGGGTGGCCGGGGCGAAGCTGGCATGGCCGCCTTCGGTGGCCAGCGGGTAGTTGCGGCCATCGCGCACCAGCAGCCCGCCCACGCCCAGCCCGGTGCCGGGGCCGAGCACGCAGTAGTTGCGCGGCTGGCCGGCATCGGCCGGTTGCCACTGGGCGCCACCGATCTGCACCACGTCCTGCGGTTGCAGCAGGGCGATGCTCATCGCCTGTGCGACGAAGTCGTTGATCAGGTGCAGCGTGCCGAAGCCCAGTTGCGCGGCGGTACGCGAGCGCGAGATCACCCACGGGTGGTTGGTGATGCGGGCTTCGTCGCCGTCCACGCGCCCGGCCACCGCGAACACGCCGGCATGCGCGCTGGCATCGTGTTCGCGCAGGTAGCAGGCGGCGGCCTCGGCCAGCGACGGGAAGCGGGCGACCGGGTATTCGCCGATGCTGTCCTGGTCCAGCGGCGTGGCGGCGCGGGTGTCGGCCAATGCGAAGCGGGCGTTGGTGCCGCCGATGTCGGCAACCAGCACGTGGTTGGCGGCAGCACTCACAGACCGGTTTCCACGCGGTTTTCGGCGACCAGCGCTTCCGGCAGGAACTCGTGCGACTGCTGCGGCCCCCAACTGCCGGCCGGGTAGGGCTGCATCGGCAGGTCGGCGGCCTTCCACGCGTCACTGACGCTGTCGATCCACGCCCAGGCCGCGCGCACCTCGTCGTCGCGCACGAACAGCGCGTGGTTGCCGTTGAAGGCGTCCAGGAACAGGCGCTCGTAGGCGATGCGGCGGTGCAGGCCGGTGGGCACCGACAGTTCCAGCTCCAGCGGCTGCAGTTCCAGCGCGCCCCATTCCGGGCCGGCCAGCGAGCTCATCAGGCCGAGCTGGATGTTTTCCTGCGGCTGCAACTGGAAGGTCAAGCGGTTGGGTTGGGCGGCGTGGCGGTCCGGGCGCTCGAACAGCCAGTGGGTGACCGGCTTGAGGTTGACCTCGATGCGGGTGGTGCGCTCGGGCAGGCGCTTGCCGGTGACCAGGTGGAACGGCACGCCGGCCCAGCGCCAATTGTCGATGCGCGCGGTGACGCCGACGAAGGTTTCCGCCTCGCTGCCTTCCGGCGGCTGGTAGGCCTGCGCCGGCTGGCCGTCGATGGTGCCGGCGACATAGCGGCCGCGCACGCTGTCGCGGGCGGCATGGGCGGCGTCGAGCGGGCGCAGCGCGCGCAGCACCTTGACCTTCTCGTCGCGGATGCGGTCGGCCTCCAGCGAGGCCGGCGGCTCCATCGCCACCAGGCACAGCAGCTGCAGGATGTGGCTCTGCACCATGTCGCGCATCGCGCCGGAGCGCGAGTAGTAGGAGTCGCGGCCATCCACGCCGTCGCTCTCGGCGACCAGGATGTGCACCGATTCGATGTAGTTGCGGTTCCACACCGCCTCCAGCAGGGTATTGCCGAAGCGCAGCGCCATCAGGTTCTGCACCGCGGCCTTGCCGAGGTAATGGTCGATGCGGAACACCCGGTCCTCGTCGATCAGCGCGCCGATCGATTGCAGGATTTCCTCGGCGCTGGCCGAGTCCGAGCCGATCGGCTTCTCCAGCATCAGCCGGTGCGGCGCCGACAGCGCGCCGCCCAGCGCCAGCCCCTGGCAGGTGGAGATGTACAGGCCCGGCGGGATCGACAGGTAGCTGACGCAGCGGCGGTCGTTGAACTCGCGCACCGCCTCGGCGATGGATTCGGGGTTGCGCAGGTCCACCGAGCGGTAGTCGATGCGGTCCAGCAGGTTGTTGACGTCGTCCCGGCTGGCCTGCGGCAGGGCCTGTTCCAGGCGTGGGCGCAGGATGTCGTGGAATTTCTCCGTGTCGTGCGGCGAAAGCGCCATCGCGCGTACCCGGAAATCCTCCGGGAGCAGGCCGTCGCCGAGCAGGCGCAGCAGGGAAGGAAACAGGTAACGCTGGGCCAGATCGCCTGTGGCACCGAACAGGAGAAGGGTGTCGTGCATGGCTCGAGTTTCGTGCGCTGGTGACATCGTTGTCAATCGCCTTTTTCTTGTGTTCCCGTGGGTATTCCGCCAATGGCATGTCCACGGTTGCGATCGCTGGCGCGAGAGGTGGCCGACGCGCGCGCCGGGGCCGCAGCCCTGCCGCACGCTGTCCGCATGCCGGGCCGCTGGCGTCCCCGTGGTCGAAACCGTGAGCCCCCGATGGTGCCATGACCAAACGCCCGCGTGGCAGAATGTTTCGACTGTATTCGTATTCGGAAGATCGCCCCGGCCGCCGCCCGTGGCCACGAAAGAGCGAGGCAAGCGATGGCGGATGTGCGGTTCGATGCGGTGCGCAAGGTCTACGACAACGGCCAGGTGGCCGTGCACGGGGCCAGTTTCGGGATAGCCGATGGCGAGCTGATGGTGCTGGTGGGGCCATCGGGCTGCGGCAAGTCCACGCTGCTGCGGATGGTGGCCGGGCTGGAGGAGATCACCGGTGGCACGCTGTCCATCGGCGGGCGCGTGGTCAACGACGTCGCGCCGAAGGACCGCGACATCGCGATGGTGTTCCAGAGCTACGCGCTGTACCCGCACATGACCGTGGCCGAGAACCTGGCCTTCGGCCTGAAGCTGCGCGGACACGGCAAGGCCGAGGTGGCGCGGCGAGTACGGGCCGCCGCCGACATGCTGGGGCTGGCCGGCATGCTCGACAAGCTGCCGCGCGCGATGTCCGGTGGACAACGCCAGCGCGTGGCGCTGGGCCGGGCGCTGGTGCGCGAGCCGGCGGTGTTCCTGCTCGACGAGCCGCTGTCCAACCTCGACGCCAAGCTGCGCCATTCGGTGCGCGCGGAGATCGCGCAGCTGCACCGCACGCTGGGCACGACGATGATCTACGTCACCCACGACCAGGTGGAGGCGATGACGCTGGGCCAGCGCATCGTGGTGCTCAACGAGGGCGTGGTCCAGCAGATCGACACGCCGATGGCGCTGTACGAGCGCCCCGCCAACCTGTTCGTCGCCGGTTTCCTCGGCAGCCCGGCGATGAACGTGTTGCACGGCCGGCTGCTCGATGGTCCGCGGTTGCAATTGCGGAACGACCGCGTGCTGGCACTGGATGGCGCAGCGGTGGCGCGGGAATGGGCGGGGCGCGAGGTGGCGGTGGGCGTGCGCCCGGAGCACCTGCAACCGGCCGGCGAGGGCGAGGCCGCCCTGTTCGTGGCGACGGTGGAAGGCATCGAGCCGGTGGGCAACGAGATATTCGTCAACGTGATGCTGGATGACGCGCCGCTGGTGATGCGCGTGGCGCCGCGGCCGCTGCCGCCGGTGGGTGGCGAGCTGCCGCTGGTGCTGCGCGCCGACAAGCTGCACTTCTTCGATGCGGCGACCGGCGTGCGGCTGTAGCGCACCTTGGTGCGCGATGGGGCTTTCCCGGTAACGCCTGCCCGGTAACGCCTGTCGCGCACCAGGGTGTGCTCCTGCGGAAGGTCAGCGCGCCAAGCCTTCGACAAATGGCAGCACGTCCACCGTTTCGCCGGCGACGCTCAAGTCCGTCTCGCCGGTATCCAGCGGCAACACCGCCAACGCCAGCTCGCCGGCAACGCTCACCAGCGTGCCGATGGCCTGTCCGTCTTTGCGGACCTCGTCGCCGGGTGCGGCGCCCGCGGTGATTTCCAGCAGGGTGGCCGCGCGCTTGGCCTTGCCGAGGAAATGGGTGCGGGCGACGATTTCCTGCCCGGGGTAGCAGCCCTTTTTCACGCTGTAGGCCGCCAGCCGTTCCAGCCCCAGTTGCTGTGGCGTCCATTGCTCGCGCTGCGATGGGGCCAGCCGCGGCAGGCCGAAGCGCAGGTCGGACTGGCGCCAGGCCAGTTCCGCCGCCGCATCGTGCGCGGCATCGCCGGTGGCGGACAGGCGCAGCGTGCGCGGGTACGCCGGGCTGCCGACATCCAGTTCGATCGTGCCGTCGTCCAGCCGGGCAAGGGCCGCACCCGTTGCGGCAACGGGTGGCTGGAATGCGCCTTCGACGGAAAAGTCGCCGGCCCGCTCGATGGCCAGCTTGCGCCGGAAGACGAAACGACGCAGCTGTTCGGCCATCGCCTCAATCTCGCCGTCGTGGCACACCAGCAGCAGGCGCCCGGCATCCAGCCGCAGCAACTGGAAAACCGCCAGCACGCGGCCCTTGGCGGTCAGCCACGTGCTCCATTGCCAATGGCCATCGGCCAGCGCGGCCACGTCGCTGGCGAACTGGGCATGGGCGAAGGCGACGGCATCGGGGCCGGAAAGGCTCAGCAGCTGCGGCTGGCGCAGTGTGCGGAAACCGTTGAAAGCGGGGGCGAGGTTGTCAGACACGTGAACGAGGACTAAAATTTGTGCGTTGCGAGACCGATGATGATAGGCCAAACAACCCCAACTCCCGAGCCCGAGGCCGAAGCTCCGCTGGAGCCGGAGAAGCAGCCGCTTCCCGGCGCTGCAACGGTGCCGGAGGAAATCGGCGGTCGCGGCGGACTGGATCCGGTGCGATACGGTGATTGGGAGAAAAACGGTCGCTGCATCGATTTCTGAGCAGCGTTAGCCAACGCGGCAACCCGCCGCCCAGCCGAGATAACGAGTCAGCGAATGGCGAACAGACCCCGCCCCCTTTCTCCGCACCTGCAGGTGTATCGCTGGCAGATACAGATGGCCACCTCGATCCTGCATCGAGCCACCGGCATCGTACTGTCCGTAGGCGCCCTGATCATTGCCGGCGGCCTGCTCGCCCTGATGATGGGCCCCGAATCCTGGAACTGCTTCACCACCCACGCCGGCGCGTGGTACGGCAAGGTGATCCTGTTCGGCTGGACCTGGTGCTTCGCCTACCACCTGTGCAACGGCATCCGCCACATCGTGCAGGACTTCGCCATCGGCTACGCCAAGGCGACCTTCATCCGCAGCAGCTGGATGTCGGTGATCGGCTCGCTGGTCATCACCGCGCTGGTCTGGGCCTACGTCTGCTGCTTCGGAGGCGCCGCATGAGCAAGTACCGCACCCCCCTGAAGAACGCACGCGGCCTCGGCAGCGCCAAGTCCGGCACCGTGCACTTCATCCACCAGCGCCTGACCGCCACCGCGCTGGTCGCGCTGACCATCTGGTTCCTGTGCTTCGTGCTGAGCCTGGTCGGCGCCGACTACGTGACCGCGGTGACCGTCGTGGCCAAGCCGTGGAACGCGATCGCGCTGGTCGGCTTCCTGGTCGCCATGTTCTGGCACGCGCAGCTCGGCCTGCAGGTCGTGCTGGAGGATTACATCCACAACTCGTTGCTGGCCCTGGCCCTGCAGACCACGGTCAAGTTCGTCGCCGTGCTCGGCGCGATCGTCAGCATCTTCGCGGTCGCCCGCGTCGCGCTTGGGAACTGATACATGTCCGCTTACAACATCACCGAACACAAGGTCGACATGGTGGTCGTCGGCGCCGGCGGCGCCGGCCTGCGCGCGACCTTCGGCCTGGCCCAGAAGGGCCTGCAGACCGTCTGCATCACCAAGGTCTTCCCGACCCGCTCGCACACCGTGGCTGCGCAGGGCGGCATTGCCGCGGCGCTGGCCAACATGGGCGAGGACGACTGGCGCTACCACTTCTATGACACCGTCAAGGGCGGCGACTGGCTGGGCGACCAGGATGCCATCGAGTACATGTGCCGCGAGGCCATCCCGTCGGTGATCGAGCTGGAGCACTACGGCGTTCCGTTCTCGCGTACCGAAGACGGCAAGATCTACCAGCGCCCGTTCGGCGGCATGACCACCAAGTACGGCGAAGGCCCGTCGGCGCAGCGTACCTGCGCCGCCGCCGACCGCACCGGCCACGCCATGCTGCACACGCTGTACCAGCAGTCGCTGGCGCACGACGCGCGCTTCATGATCGAGTATTTCGCGCTGGACCTGATCTTCGACGACGAGGGCGTCTGCCGCGGCGTGCTGGCGCTGGACATGGCCGAGGGCACCCTGCACCTGTTCCGCGCCCACGGCGTGGTGCTGGCCACGGGTGGCTACGGTCGCGCCTACTTCAGCGCCACCTCGGCGCACACCTGCACCGGCGACGGCGGCGGCCTCGTGGCCCGTGCCGGCCTGCCACTGCAGGACATGGAGTTCGTGCAGTTCCACCCGACCGGCATCTACGGCGCCGGCTGCCTGATCACCGAGGGCGTGCGCGGCGAAGGCGGCATCCTGCGCAACGACAGCGGCGAGCGCTTCATGGAGCGCTATGCACCGCACTACAAGGACCTGGCCTCGCGCGACGTGGTCAGCCGTTCGATGACCATCGAGATCCGCGAAGGCCGCGGCGTCGGCGAGCACAAGGACCACATCCTGCTCGACCTGACCCACCTCGGCCCGGGCGTGATCGACGAGAAGCTGCCGGGCATCGCCGAGAGCGCCAAGATCTTCGCCGGCGTGGACGTGCACAAGCAGCCGATCCCGGTGATCCCGACCGTGCACTACAACATGGGCGGCATCCCCACCAACTACCACGGCGAAGTGGTGCGCAAGGTCGGCGACAACCCCGATACGGTGGTGCCGGGCCTGTACGCCATCGGCGAGGCCGCCTGCGTGTCGGTGCACGGCGGCAACCGCCTCGGCTCCAACTCGCTGCTCGACCTGGTGGTGTTCGGCCGCGCGGTGGCCAACCGCTGCGCCGAGACGATCAAGCCGGGCGCGCCGCACAAGCAGCTGCCGTCCGACGCCTGCGACAAGGCGCTGGGCCTGCTGGACAAGCTGCGCCACGCCAACGGCGACACCCCGACCGCGGTCATCCGCGACCGCATGCAGCGCACGATGCAGGCCGACGCCGCGGTGTTCCGCACCAGCAAGACGCTGGCCGAGGGCTGCGTGAAGATGGCCGAGGTGTTCGACTCGTTCCAGGACGTCAAGGTCTCCGACCGTTCGCTGGTCTGGAACTCGGACCTGATCGAGACCTACGAGCTGAACAACCTGCTGCTCAACGCGGTGGCGACGATCAACTCGGCCGAGCAGCGCCACGAGAGCCGCGGCGCCCACGCCCACGAGGATTACCCGGACCGCGACGACGTCAACTGGCAGAAGCACACGCTGGTCACCGTCGACGAAAAGGGCAAGTGCAGCTTCGACTACCGGCCGGTGCACATGTACACGCTCACCGACGACGTCGGCGTCGTGCCGCCGAAGCCGCGCGTCTACTGATCCGGGGAACCTACGAACATGGCTGAATTTGCACTTCCGAAGAATTCCCGGATCACCCAGGGCAAGCATTTCCCGGCCCAAGGCGAAGGGAAGAACCTGCGTACCTTCAAGGTCTATCGCTGGAGCCCGGACGACGACCAGAACCCGCGTACCGACACCTACGAGATCGACCTCGACGCGTGCGGCCCGATGGTCCTGGACGCGCTGATCAAGATCAAGAACGAGATCGACCCGACCCTGACCTTCCGCCGCTCCTGCCGCGAGGGCATCTGCGGTTCGTGCGCGATGAACATCGACGGCACCAACACCCTGGCCTGCACCCGCGCGATCAGCGACTGCGGCAAGGCCGAGGTGCCGATCTACCCGCTGCCGCACATGGACGTGGTCAAGGACCTGGTGCCGGACCTGACCCACTTCTACGCACAGTACGCCTCGATCAAGCCGTGGATCCGCACCCAGACCCCGGCGCCGTCGGACCGCGAGCGCCTGCAGTCGCCGGAAGACCGCAAGAAGCTCGACGGCCTGTACGAGTGCATCCTGTGCGCCTGCTGCTCGACCTCGTGCCCGAGCTACTGGTGGAACGGCGAGCGCTACCTCGGCCCGGCGATCCTGCTGCAGGCCTACCGCTGGATCATCGATTCGCGCGACGAGGACACCGGCGCCCGCCTGGACGACCTGGAAGACCCGTTCAAGCTGTATCGCTGCCACACCATCATGAACTGCGCCCGCACCTGCCCGAAGGGCCTGAACCCGGCACTGGCGATCGCCGAGATCAAGAAGCTGATGATGGCGCGCCGCGCCTGATGCTGTATTCCCTTCTCCCGTTGATGGGGAAGGACGATTAGCCCATCTCCCTCCGGGGTGAGAGGGGCAGC
>NZ_LDJP01000110.1 GCF_001431505.1 Stenotrophomonas daejeonensis | reverse complement strand
AATCTCCTGAGCGGTCTAACGCCTGAATTAAGCCGCGCCGCGAAGCGGCGTCGGCTTGAATGAATTGTTAGAGCCTTTCAGCCAGGAATGCATCAGTTGCTCCTACGAGATCCCTAATGAATTGGATGTGTTTCCGGAGTTCCTCGCGAGTCACCGCGTGTGGAGTTGGTTGGCCCGCAATTGGCCTTAAAGACCTGTGCGCAATGTCGCCGCGCTTCTTGGCGATCTTGTTGAGCTCGCTACGGGCTCTAATTGGGTCGTAGTGATTCCATGTCCATCCTTCCGTCACATCTAGGCCTAAGTACTTGTCAAAAATGGACTTGACTCGATCAGTGCTGGGCGTGTGGAAGTACTTAAGGTCTGTGTCCAGCGATGTGATATAGAACTTGGCGAGGCGGCCGGCCCCGGAGTCTGGGCCAGCGACAGTCTTTGCTGCCTCCACGATCCTGTCCTCAATGTACGTCTCAAGGGCAGCTAGGGCCATGACAAGGCTGGCTCTCTTTAGCACCTCTGCTTCAGGCGGCGGGGGTTGCTTGTTGATTGCGTCAAAATGACCAAGAAGGTCAATTGCGTCTCGGATCGCGTGCTCGAATGTTTGGTATGCGGATGACGTCATCTGAAAGGCTCTAACGCTTGAATTAAGCCGCGCCGCGAAGCGGCGTCGGCTTGAATGACTTGTTAGGTGCGCTTACGGGTTGCGATTAACGCAACGGAACACAACGTCAGCGGCTCCCGCGCCGTAGCTATTGAGAGTTTCTTGGGATGTGTCAACCACCTCAATGTATTTGCCAAGCGATCGGCAGTGAGCGTTAGCCTGCTCAAGAGCATTAGAGCGCGCTGCGCCAGTGCCGCCACGAACCGGAGCGGCCATTGCACTCACGGAATAAGTATCAGGGCCAACCTCCATGACCTTGGAGGTTGTGGAACAGCCCGCAAGCAGAGCGAATGCCGACCCGGCGATGATGTAGTTGCGCATTGTCATTCCCCTTGGATGTTGCACCCCATGTCTTTCAGGTGAGCGGGAGTGCGGCGCGCACCTAACACTTGAGTTAAGCCGCGCCGCGAAGCGGCGTCGGCTTGAATGAATTGTTAGGCCTCACCACGTGACGGTGAACGAGTAGCCGTTAAGTTGAGTGCCGTACCCCAACGATTGGAGAGCTAGGATTAAATCCTGAAGGAAATCATGGCTCACGCCCTCTTGGGATATCTGATTCTGACCGTTCTTTGCCGCGGCTTCGATAGCTGGCCCGAGAATAGATCGCATGTACTGGGTGGCGCGAGCGCCATATGTGCTCTCCAGTTGCACCCACTTACTAGTAATGCTTGAGGCTGACGTTGCGTCGATCACGTTGTTCTCCATGTAGTTGCGAAACTTCCTGTGAGGCCTAACGCCTGAATTAAGCCGCGCCGCGAAGCGGCGTCGGCTTGAATGAATTGTTAGACGATGGCCAGTGACTCCTCCGCCGGAATGTCATCGTAGCCCGCTTGCCAAGGGAAACGATTCTGCCGATCCGGAAGAAACATGATCATCGCGCTGAAGGGCTTGCTCTGGTAGTACCGTAGGGCCGTGCCCAAATACTCCCCGAAACTGTCCGAACGAACAGGCTTAAAGACTACCTTGTAGTCGCCCGCAAGAACGTTTCCGTCCTCGACGCCGGGAACAATAGTGTGTCCGCCCTTAAGCAGTTGAGCACACTCATTGAGTAGGGCATGGGCCTTTTCCCGCTCCAGTCCGAAGATCAGAACCTCCGGGGCGCCGTAGGACTCACGGAAGCCAATGGAATAACTGAACTTGTCTTGGCCTTCCTTGGTTGGGAAGACATGGAGGCAGTGCCACCCGTACTCCCGGATGTTGTCCGAGATTCTTTGGTTCTGAGCGGCGAAATCTTCACCCATTGTCTAACAGTTGAATTAAGCCG